>CAMQOJ010000080.1 GCA_947003375.1 uncultured Lachnospiraceae bacterium | reverse complement strand
GGGCTGCCGGGGCATTGTTCGCTGCAGCGGGAGGGACTTCATGTAAGAATACAACATGACAGCCGTGTCAGTTCTTCCGACCTGATTGTGGCGCTGGTGCAGAGATATCGGCTGACGGACATCGATATCAAAGGACCGCAGATAGAGGATGTGGTCATGGAGGTCTACAAATCATGAGGAAGACATTGGAGAGATACTATGCCCTTTTTTCCGCCAATCTTCAGCAGACCATGGCTTATCGCTTCGGCTTCTTCACCAGTTTCCTGGGCGAGGTGGTGAAGATATGCGTGATGCTGGCAGTGTGGATGGCGGTTTACAGGCAGCGCAGCACCATCGCCGGGTTCGATTATCCCATGATGGTGACTTATCTGCTGGTGTCCCAGACGGTGAATAATGTATATGGTTTCAAGAATGACGCGGAGAGGCTGATCAGCAAGAGAATCATGGACGGGAGCATCGTCTTCGATTTGCTCCGGCCTGTGGGCTTCGTGAACGCGCGCCTGGCGGAGAACGCGGGACAGACCGTCCTCCAGGCGGTATTTTCGGGGCTTACTTTGCTCTGCTTTAAGCTGTTCCTGCCCGAACTGTCAGGGCCCGCTTCCCTTGTCTATTGCCTGCTGTTCGCGGTCAGCATGTGCGCCGGATTCTTCATTATGTTCTCTGTGTCCGCCATAAGCGGTCTGCTGGCATTCTGGCTGATGAACAACTGGGGCCTGCGCAGCGCGAAGGCGGCAATCGTGAATTTCTTCAGCGGCGCGCTGGTGCCCATAGCCATGATGCCGGGATGGATGCAGGGGGTCATGGAGGCGCTGCCTTTCAAGAATATCGTGTACGTTCCCACGATGATTTATATGGGACAGTACGATATCAGGGAGACTTTCGTGCGTATAGGGATGCAGATACTCTGGGCGGCGGTGATGTGGCTGTTTACGAAGGCCCTGTGCGGGCTGGCGATTAGGAGGGTGAGCATAAATGGCGGTTAAGCGTCTGTGGTTCTATATCAAACTGTATCCGTATTTCGTGTCCAGGAGCGTCCAGTCCAGGATGTCCTACAAGAGCGACTTCATCCTTGGTGTGACCGCGTCTGCCCTGATGCAGGCCCTGGGGTATGTGTTCATCTGGGCGGTGTTCCAGGGCATTCCTGAGATGAATGGCTGGAGCTTCTATCAGATGGTATTTGTATACGGAATGTCGGCTATTTCTCTGGGACTGAACGAATTCCTGTTCGCGGGGTCCTGGCAGGTGGGAAAGCATGTGAGGGATGGGAGTTTCGACCGCCTGCTGCTGCGGCCGGTGGGGACCATGTTCTCCATCTTGGCGGCGGATGTGGCCCTGCATGGGCTTGGCTCGGTGCTGTTCGGGTTGGCGGTCTGTATCGTGGCATTGTGCAGGCTGCAGATTGCGCTGTCTTTGGTGAAGATATTATTCTGGATCATGGCCATGGCCTGCGGGGCGCTGATTTTCTTTGCCGTGAACATGATCTGCGCTACGATTGCTTTCTGGGTGACGGATACTTCCAGCGCCATGGTGATGGTGCAGAACGTGTCGGAATTCACGAAATATCCAATAGCTATATACGGCAGAAAACTTCAGGTCTTTCTGACATATGTGATTCCTTTTGCTTTTTCCAGCTATTATCCGGCCGGATTCCTGCTGGGCATGGAAAACAGGCCCATCTACTGGATTGGGCCTGTCTCGGCCGCGGCTCTGGCGGTGACGGCGGCTGCGCTGTTCTGGCGTTATGGGACGGGGAAGTACCAGAGCGCCGGTGGATGAGAGGGGGATTACCGGGAAGTCCGCCAGTACCCCCTATCGTCCCTGTCCATCAGCCGCTCGGAAATCATGTCCCGCCTTATGGTACAGAAATCGTCATGGAAATCCGCGATGATGATGTTGACCTCCCGCTCGGAATAGATTCTGCCCGGCTCGAAAGATTTCGCGATTTCTTCCAGCACGATACGCTCCTTTTTGCGCTGGGCGGGAATGGATTTCAGCTTTCCGTACTCAAAGAAGGCGTCTATCACCTTCTTCCTGTAGGCCTGTTCCCGCTTTGCCTGCAGGTCTGCCTCGTCCGACTGTTCTTTTATGATATCCAGGACTGTCACGGCAAAGGTGTCCTGGCATAGGGAGTACATGGTATAATACTGGGTCTTATAGGACTTGACGGCATCGATTTCCGACAGCTTGCGCAGGTGGAAAGAAATCGTTGCCGGAGTAAGGCTCAGCCGCTCTGCCAGCCGTTCCACGTACATATCCTCCACAGCCAGGGACTTCAATATCTGCAGCCTGGACTTGTCCGCCAGGCATTTGAACAGCTTGATTGCGTTTTCTTCTGTCATAATATCACCTCCATGTCTTCTGGAACGTATCTTGAATCTCTGCCAGGGCTTCCAGCCTGGTCTGCTCCTGCACTATCTTCAGGTCGTCTCCATGTTCCTTTGCTTTCCTAAGATACCCTTCCCAGGTCTCCTGAAATAAAGCAAGCTTTGTCTCCAGGAACCCGACGCGCTCGCTCTCCTCCTGTGATATACGGGCGGAGGCCTGGAGTATTGTCTTGACGATTTGGAAGATATTGGCCCGAATCTTCTCGAAATTGGCCTCATCCCTCCGATCGTCCGCTATGAGGCGTAGGACATCTTCCTGTATAGAGGAGGTTCGTTGGTCAAGGTAGTTGATGAATGTCTCGATTCTTTCGCTTTCCATAATTTCATTCCCTTCTGAATTCTATTTTTTGATGTTATGGCTGTTCCAGAGGAAACAGCGCTCTGTCTGGTTAAAAAGAATCGCTTAGTCACAGACGAGCAAGAATATATTCCGTAAACATTGCTATTCTGCTGTCCGGTACTTTATAGGGCTTATCCTTGCGAGGATCGTCACTGTATCGGACTGGGCGCAGACGTACTCTTAACCCTGGCTCCAGCTTCTCACGAATACCAGCAATGAAGCGCAGAGCAGCCTCCTCCTTATCAAACAATAGAATACGTCCGTCAAGTAATTCTTCCCGTAGATAGATGATACTTGCTTTCCCGTCAAATAGCTGAATTGCCCACATTCTATTTCTCTCCCATCCTATATTTCTTAGCCTGTGTCTCATACAATTCCCGATAAGCAGGATGCTCTGCCATCAGCTCTGTATGGGTTCCCTGCGCCATCTCTCCCTCCGGCGTCAGATACAGCACTCGATCTGCAATCGATACGCTGGCCAATCTATGCGTGATGAATAGCACAGCTTTCTCTCCCTTCATTTCTGCCAGCAGGCGGAAAACCTCGTCCTCCGCCTGAGGGTCTAAGGATGCCGACGGCTCGTCCAGAATATGCAGTTCGGCATTTTGATAGAGCATTCTGGCCAATGCCAGCTTCTGCCATTGGCCGCCGGAAGGTATCGCGCCATTTCTATCAAAAGCTTTTGTCAGGTTCGTAGAAAGATTCAGTCCTTCCAAAGGATAACCGCTCTGTTTCAATGCCAGTCGGATTTTGCTCTCGTTTTCTGCGTTTACCGGTCCATAAGCCACAGCCTCTCCCACAGTCAAGCTTGGTTTCAGATAATTTTGGAACATCACGGCCACCTTGCCGTCTCCCGCCCCTTTCGCCTCACAGCCTCCGATTGCAAGCTGTCCTTCATAATTATCGTAGAAACCGGCCAGCAGTCTGGCCAATGTAGTTTTTCCGGATCCATTTGTTCCCACTAAGGCGACGCACTCTCCTCTTCGAATCTGGAATGTAACCTGTTTTAACACCGGATGCCCTGTCCCAGGATATGCAAAGGTCAGCCCTTTCGCTTTCACTAGTTCCTGAACTGATGTCCGGGCAACGGAGCAGGACGCGCTATCCGCCGATGCGTCCATGCCGGTGTGACAAGCTCTGTCCACAGATTGCACATCCTTTTCGGTATCGGTAGCTTTGTCCAGTTCTTCCATGAAGTTCCGGTAGTTCTGCAGCATGGCAAGCTGTGGAGGCAGAGAGCACAGACCATCGAACAGCTCTGTCAGACCGGCCTGGAAACTCAGGCAAGCGGTCAGGAACATAGCCAAATCGCCGATGGAGATTTCTCCGGATATGGCCCTTCGGATAATGAATAGATATACCAATCCGCAGCCTGTATAAGATACCAGAGCGGCAATGCCATAAAAACCTGTATATCGTCTGAATATTTTCCAAAAAACATTGATTTGCCGTCCGGCGTTCTCCTTGTACTGGTCTCTCAAATACCCGGCAGCCTGATAGGCACGAATCTCCTCAAAGGAATCCCTCTTTGTCAAAAGGTCCGAAAAATACCCCATCTTCCGTCTCTCCGGAGACATGGCGAACAAAGCTTCCGTCACATTCTCCTCATAGCGATTGTTCGCAAGGAAGACCAGCACGGAGCAAACAATCAGAATGACTACGTACAGGATACTGATTCGGCTCAGGATTCCTATATAACCCAAGGTGCCGGCAATCAACCCCACCGCGCCAAAGATTATCATGAACACAGAATTCGGCGTTCTCTTAGTCAGGTTCCTTGCCTGTTCCATGCGATTCAAGAATCCAGGGTCGTCCATCTTGATCAGAGGTATGCGCTCCACTCGATTTAATATGTCGCTTTCCATGCGCACACCAATCTCCTCCGTGACCACCCGGTTCAGTGCGAATAAGGTTCGTGCCTGGAGCCTGGAAAATAGCTGAAAAGCAATAATGCCTACTGCGTACAGAGCCACAAGCCGGAAAGGAACCGCAGCCAGGATGCCGTCTATGATCTTGCTTAGGAAATATGACTGAGCAACGTTGCCCAGGCCGGAAAACAGCGAGAATAGCAGCGTCAGTATCAGAAACAGGGATGCGGTCTCCAGCATGATTTTCATGATGTACTTTAAATTGGATAGAAATACTTTTGGTTTGAACATAGTGCTTTCCTTCCTGGCTGCCTTTTGATTGTTGTATCTGATTATATATAATTGATATAAAAATGTCAATAACTAATTTTATAATTATCTAATTAAAAATATAATAACTATTTCGATTATATTATTAAAATATTCCCCTATGGCACTGGCGGAAATATGGCCCGAAGCATTTGACTTTATGTACTGCATATTGTATAATTACCACCATAATTGCAAAGGAGCGGACAAGATATGCATTGGTCAGATAAAATCGCGGAAAAAATCATTGAGAGGAATCCGAATAAGGAAGAGTATGTATGTGCCGCCGGAATCAGCCCCTCCGGTTCCATCCACATCGGCAATTTCAGGGACATCGCCACCAGCCTCTTCGTGGTAAAGGCGCTGGAGCGCAAGGGGAAGAAGGCCAAGCTCCTCTTCTCCTGGGACGAGTACGACAGGGTCAGGAAGATTCCCGTCAACGTGGCCAAGGTACGTGACGACATGGAGAAATATATCGGGGCATCCTATGCGGACGTGCCCAACCCCTTCAACACCGAGGAGAAGACCTACGCCGAGTATTTCGAAAAGGAATTCGAGGCTGCCATCGACAGGTTCGGCATCAAGATGGACTACAGATACCAGGCCCGGATGAACAAGAGCGGCAAGTACAAGGACTATGTCATCGAGGCCCTTCAGAAGCGCGGCGAGATATTCGACATCCTGGACAGCTTCCGCACCCAGGACGCCCAGGAGGGCGAGCGGGAGGCTTACTATCCGGTATCCATCTACTGCCCGGAGTGCGGCAGGGACACCACGAAGATTCTGGAGCTGTCCGATGACTGCACCAAGGCGAAGTACGTCTGCACCTGCGGCCATGAGGGGGAGCATGACTTCACCAAGGACTTCAACTGCAAGCTGGCCTGGAAGATAGACTGGCCCATGCGCTGGAAATATGAGCAGGTGGACTTCGAGCCGGGCGGGAAGGATCACGCCAGCCCCGGGGGCAGCTATGACACCAGCAAGGTCATCGCAAAGAAGATATTCAACTACGAAGCGCCCCTGTTCCAGGGCTATGAGTTCATCGGTATCAAGGGAGTGGCGGGCAAGATGTCCGGCTCCACGGGCCTGAATCTGACCCCGGATACGCTGTTGAACATCTACCAGCCGGAAATCATCCTCTGGCTCTACGCCAAATCGGAGCCCAACAAGGCCTTTGATTTCTGCTTTGACGACGGAATCCTGCGGCAGTATTTCGAGTTCGACAAGCAGTACAACAGCTACCTGGACGGCACGGCGGATGATTATGTGCGGGATATCATGAATAGCTGTCTAATGTTCGAAGAGAAGATTAAGACAGTGCCCATGTCCCATCTGGTACAGCTTGGTTCCGTGGTGGACTTCAACGTGGACATGCTGGAGACCGTGTTCGAGAAGATTGGGACGCCATATAAATATGAAGATTTCAAAGAGCGCCTTGGCCTGGCGAAGTACTGGCTGGAGAACTGCTCTCCGGAGAACGTGAACAGGCTCTGCCCGGTGCGGAACTGGCCAGTATATGATACCTTCGACCAGAAGGAAAAGGATGCCGTGAAGATGCTCCACGCCTACCTTTCCGGCAACGATTATACGCTGGACGAGCTGAACAAGGAGCTCTACGAGATTCCCAAGCGGATATACGGCTATGAGGCGGAGAACCTGAAAGCCCTCCAGGGCACATTCTTCAAGGATGTGTACCGCCTGCTTCTGAACAAGGAGAAAGGCCCCAGGCTGTACCTCTTCCTGTACGCCATCGAGAAGGACAAGTTCCTGTCGCTGCTGGATTTCTCCACCCCCATGACGGAAGAGGAGGAGAAGGCGCTGACGGCTCCGGCGGAGGAGCCTGTGGAAGAGGAGCCTGTAGTGGAATACGGCGAGCCTGACGAGGTCGCGCCCATAGGGGATGAAATCGATATCGAGGAATTCCGGAAGATTGACCTGCGGGTGTGCAAGGTGCTGAAATGCGCCGAAATCAGGAAGTCCCACAGCTGCTACAAGCTGACCCTGTTCGACGGTATCAAAGAGAGGGTCATCGTCTCCAGCATCAAGCAGTACTACAAGCCGGAACAGCTGATTGGCAAGAAAATCATCGTGGTGGCCAACCTCCAGCCCACCCGGTTCGTTGGGGTCAAGAGCGAGGGCATGCTGTTAGCCGGGACGAACAACGCCTGCGGCTGCCAGGTGGTAATCGTGGACGACATCGTGCCGGAGGGGACGAGGATCTGCTGATTTTACAGAAGATATTTTCGGCTGGATGCGCCGAATGGTTTTTGTTTTGATAAGAACCGAAAGGAGAGATATGGAAATCATGACAGACAGGCAATATGACGGAATTCTTCAGATGATTGAGATGATTGTTGAGAGCTGTAAGGATTTGGACGAAGCGAAAAGAAAAATAGCGGCTCTCCGGCGGGAAAAGCAGGAAAAAGAGAAGGGTGAATGATTAGCAAAATAAAAAATAAAATCTGTTGCCTAATACCAACCACATCGTTTATAATGGAACTATGATTACAGGGTTCGTGGAACATCCTGTGAAGCATTGCAATGCCATCATGTAGTAGAAAGGTGAGGTAGAAAGTATGATCGTACCAAAACATTTTGAGGACCTGAACGTACTGCACGAGAACACCATGCCGGACAGGGCGTATTACATCCCTTCCGCGAAGCGCCATGAGGATCTGGTGGAGCACAGGGAGCAGTCGGAGCGCTTTGCCCTGTTGAACGGGGAATGGGACTTTTGTTACTATGACAGCGTATACGACTTGAAGGAGGAGTTCTACCGGGAGGACTGCGGGCTGAACCCGGACTGGAAGACCATCCCCGTGCCCAGCGTGTGGCAGATGCACGGATACGACAGGCATCAGTACACCAATGTGAACTATCCCTTCCCCCTGGATCCTCCTTATGTGCCCCATGAGAATCCCTGCGGCACCTACCGCCACCGGTTCACCTGGCACAAGGACATAAACGCGCCCAAGACCTTCCTGAACTTCGAGGGCGTGGATTCCTGCTTCTATGTGTGGGTCAACGGACAGTACGTGGGCTACAGCCAGGTGTCCCACGCTACGGCCGAATTCGACGTCACCTCCCTTCTGAGGGAGGGGGAGAACCTGCTGGCCGTGCTGGTGCTGAAATGGTGCGACGGCAGCTACCTGGAGGATCAGGACAAGTTCCGCATGAGCGGCATCTTCCGGGACGTGTACCTGCTGAGCCGCCCGGAGCAGTGCGTCTACGATTATTTCCTGAAGACCAAGCTGGACAGGGAGGCCGGGAAGGCCCAGGTGGACATCGACTTCTCCTATCTGGACAGGGAAATCCCGGTGCGGGTGACCATAGAGGATGCGGCCGGAAAAGTCCTGGCCCAGACAGAAGGGGCAGGCCATGTGACCCTGCCCATGGAGGGAATCAGGCTCTGGAGCGCTGAGACCCCCTATCTCTACACCGTGGTCATGGAGACGGAGGGAGAGGTCATCACCGAGGAGATGGGCCTGCGTGAGGTGGCGATCAAGGACGGCGTGCTGTACTTCAACGGACAGAACATCAAGCTCCACGGCGTGAACCGCCACGACAGCGACCCCGTCACAGGCTTCACCATCAGCCTGGCCCAGATGCACAGGGACATGACGCTGATGAAGGAGCACAATGCCAACGGCATCCGCACCAGCCACTATCCCAACGCGCCCCAGTTCTACCAGCTCTGCGACAGGTACGGCTTCTACGTGATGGACGAGGCGGACAACGAGAGCCATGGAGCGGAGTGCGCCCACGGGCAGGAATACCTGGACAGCAACAAGTGGATTGCCGACAACCCTGACTTTATTCAGTCCACCGTGGACAGGACCAAGAAATGCGTCATGCGGGACAAGAACAGGCCCTGCGTCTTCGCCTGGTCCATGGGCAACGAGGGAGCCTACGGCTGCACCTTCGAGGAGGCCCTGAAGTGGACGAAGTCCTATGACGACACCCGTGTCACCCATTATGAGAACGCCTACCATGTGCCAAAGGGCAGGGTGACGGATTATTCCAATCTGGACATCCACAGTAGGATGTATTCCGCGCCGGACAGTATACGGGAATATTTCGACAAGGCCGAGGAGAAGGACAGCGACCACAATTATGACGTAGCGTCAAAGCGTCCCTTCTTCCAGTGCGAATACTGCCACGCCATGGGCAACGGCCCGGGGAACCTGGAGGACTATTTCCAGGTATTCCAATCCTATGACGGAGCCTGCGGCGGCATGGTCTGGGAGTGGTGCGACCACGCCATCTACAAGGGGCGCACCATAGAGGGCAAGGAGATGTACTACTATGGCGGAGACCACGGCGAATATCCCCATGACAGCAATTTCTGCATGGACGGCCTGGTGTACCCCGACCGCAGGCCCCACACGGGACTGAAGGAGCACTGGAACGTGTTCCGCCCTGCCAGGGTGGCGGAATTCGACGCCGCTGCGGGACGGGCGAGGATACATAATTATATGGACTTCCTGAACCTGAAGGATTACTGCACCCTGCGCTGGGAGGTCAGCTGCGACGGCGAGGCCAAGGCCTGGGGAACCGTGGAGGACGGGTCCCTTCTGGACATCGCGCCCCACGGCGAGGGGGAGATAAAGCTGGACATCCCCGCCGTGACGGAGCCGGGGAAGAAGTACCTGAAGGTGACCTGGATTCTGAAAGAGGACAATGGCGTGCTGAAGGCAGGCCGGGAGATGGGCTTCGACGAGGTGGAGCTGGATGCGGCAGATCAGTGCGTTCCCGCCAGGAAGCTTCTGGACATGCCCATGGAGAGCCAGGGCGGCGGGCTTACAGTGCAGGAGGATGACCATTATGTGACAGTGGTGTCAGAAAAGTTCTGCTATACCTACGACAAATTCACAGGGCTGTTCTCCAGGATGGTGCATGCCAACCAGAACCTGCTGGAGCATCCCATGGAGTACAATATCTGGCGGGCCCCCACGGACAATGACAGGAACATCCGCAATGTGTGGCAGGAATGCCACTATGACCGCCCTGCCACAAGGACCTACGGCACGTCCTGCGAAAGCAAGGAGAAGGACGGAAAGCACTATGTGGAGATCGGCAGCCAGGTCTCCCTTGCCTCCGCCTACAGGCAGAGGATTGTGGACATCCATGCCGCATGGCGCGTATGGGAGGACGGCAGCGTGGACGTAAGGCTGGACGTGAAGAAGAATCCCGACCTTCCCAGGCTTCCCAGGTTCGGCGTTCGGATGATGCTGCCCCAGGACATGCGGCAGGTTGAATACTACGGGTTAGGGCCCATGGAGAGCTACACGGACAAGCGCCGGGCCTCCTATCACGGCAGGTTTAAGGAGACCGTGGATTCCCTGTTTGAGGATTACATCCGTCCCCAGGAGAACGGAAGCCACTGGGATGTGAGCTTCGTAGAGCTGTCCAGGGAGGACGTGAAGCTCTCCGTGGCTGCAGAGAAGCCATTCTCCTTCAACGCCTCCCGCTACACCCAGGAGGAGCTGACGGAAAAAGCCCACAATTTCGAGCTTGTCCCCAGCGGCCATACCGTGCTGTGCATCGACTACACCCAGGACGGCATCGGCTCCAACAGCTGCGGCCCGGAGCCTGAGAAGCAGTACCAGTTCCTGGAGGAGGAGTTCACCTTTGCCTTCGGCATCCGCGTGGAGCAAGGGCAAGCTCCCGGGCGGGCGATGGACGTATAGCCGGCACTCTGGGAGGAAAGCATTGCCGTAAATGAAAACCGTAAATGGAAAGAGGCCTGCGGCTTTTGGCTGCAGGCCTCTTTTGCGTTTTTGCGCAGATTCAGAGCACAGATTCAGGGCGCGGATCACAGCAGATTGCTAAAGATTCACCCTCGCCACGGACTTCCTGCTGATAAGCTCCACATCCAGCACGATATTCTGGGTGGGAAGGGTATTGTCCCGGAGCCGTTGGAACAGAAGGTCAAGGGCGTACTGCGCCTTTTGGCATACATCCTGGGCAATGGTGGTAAGCGGCGGATCCACGTACTGGCACAAAGGGAAATCGTCGAACCCGATGATGGAGTAATCCTCTGGTATCCGATGCCCCTTCTCCTTTAGGTAAGTCATGACAAAAGCCGCGCTTTCGTCAATGGGGACGAAAACGGCAGTCACAGGATCCGCAAGGGCGCACAGGTCTTCCACCCCCTGCCGAAGGTCAAGGGTGTCGAAAATATGGCTTTCCGGCAGGGAGAATCCCGCAGCTTCCAAAGTATCCGCAAATCCCGCAAGGCGCTGCTGGTTCACCTGGCTCTCCTGGATGCAGGAACAGAGAAAGGCGAACTCCCTGTGCCCATACTCTATGAAATGCCTGGCGGCAAGCACGCCCCCCTTATAATCGTCAAGCCCCACATTGATTACCTGGCGGACGCTGCTGTAGCTGTCCGTGAAGATCAGCGGGATATCATTATCCTTCTGTATCTGCTTGATATTCTCGTCAAAGGTTCCCAGGAATACCGCCCCTTCCGATTTCCAGGAACGAAGATACCTGGTCACATCGGAATAATCCCTGATGAAATGCACCATGGCCTGATACCCGTGGCTCTGTATCCCCTGAACGATATACCCCACCATGGAGGCGTTGAAGGGGAAAAGCATAGGGTTCACCCTCCCCTCCTGCACGATTACGGAGATGA
>CAMQOJ010000079.1 GCA_947003375.1 uncultured Lachnospiraceae bacterium | reverse complement strand
GGAAAAGGGAGGGGCCTACGCGGAGCTGTTCAACCTCCAGGCCCAGTATTATCAGAAGGAAGAAATGCATTCCGGGGAGAAGGAGGAAGAGGCCCATGCATGAAGTGATAGCGACCCACAGAGTGGGGTTCCGGCTGCTGAAGAAGATACATGAAACGGACCACAAGATCATTCCGGTATACCTGCTGCAGATCGTCTTCCAGCTGGCCCAGACCTATATCAGCCTCTTTCTGACCGCAGGGCTGGTGGACGCGCTGCGCCTGGGGGATTCAGACAGGCGATAGTCCTGACGGCAGCGCTGCTGGGGGCGAACCTGGTGGGAACCGTGCTGGTGAGCCTGACAGAGGCGGCGATCCGGGGGCTGCGCAACGTGGCGGGCCTGGCCATCTTCGTCTGGCTGCGGGAGAAGACCTTCTCCATGGACTACGAGACCATGGAGAACCCGGAGGTGGCGGAGAAGATCGCCTTCTCCGAGAAGACCTCAGATGCCTACGGCAGCCTGGGGATGGTGCTGGCCCGGTACAGGGACATCTTCCAGGCAGTCTTGAGCGTGATTCTGTCCACCTCCATGGTAATCTGGCTGTGCCTGACAAGGCCGGTCGGATCCGGGACTTTCCTGGAGAGGCTGGCGGGGCCCCTTCCCTCTCTGCTGCTGTTCGGCTGCGCCCTGGCGGGGATGGCCTTCTTCTCCGGGAAAGTGTTCGTGAAGTTCTCCGAAAAGCAGAAGGCATACTTTGAGGCCAATACGGGGATGGAGATGAGGGAGGACTATCTGCTGAACCAGGTGTTCCTTAATGAGAAGGCGGGGAAGGTCATCCGGCTCTATGGCATGCAGGACATGCTCATGGGGAACGCGGAGGCGGAGGTGAAGAAGAGCAAGGCCTACTGGGGCGGCATGTTCGACGTGATGCTCCGCACCATCCAGGCCAACAACGGCCTGAACAGCCTGTTCACCATAGGCTCCTATCTGCTGGTGACCGTAAAGGTGGTGACAAAGGCGATTACAGTGGGTGCCTTCACCCAGTATGTGGGCGCGCTGAACCAGTTCGGCAATGCCTGCTTCATCATCATCAACTGCCAGGTAAGGCTGCGGAATGTCTGCACCTACATGGAGAAGTTCCTGGCGTTCCTGGACATGGAGGGCGGGCATGTGAAGGGGACCCGGGCCCTGGAGGAGAGGAAGGACGGGGCATACGAGCTGGTATTCGAGGACGTGAGCTTCCGGTATCCCGGCAGCAGGGACTATGTGCTGAAGCATATCGACTGCAGGCTGAACATCAGGGGGAGGATGGCCCTGGTGGGGCCCAACGGCGCAGGGAAGACCACCTTCATCAAGCTCCTGTGCCGGCTCTATGAGCCGACGGAGGGGCGAATCACCCTGAACGGCGTGGACATCCGGGAGTATGACGAGGAGGCCTACAGGGCCCTGTTCAGTGTGGTGTTCCAGGACTTCAAGCTCCTGGCGTTCCCGGTATGGGAGAATATCACGGCCGGATTCGAACGGGATGACGATAAGATATGGAAGGCCCTGGAGCAGGCGGACGCGGCGGACATCGTAAAGCGCATGCCGAAGCAGCTGGACACTTACCTCTATAAGTACCTGGAAGATGGGGTGGAGATCAGCGGCGGGGAAGCCCAGAAGATTGCTCTGGCCAGGGCACTCTACAAAGATGCGCCCGTAGTCATACTGGACGAGCCTACGGCGGCCCTGGACCCGGTGGCGGAGGCGGAAGTCTACTCCCGCTTCCAGGAGATGGTGGAGGGCAAGACAGGGATCTATATCTCCCACAGGATGAGCAGCTGCCAGTTCTGCGATGAGATCCTGGTATTCCATGAGGGGGAGATCATAGAGCGGGGCAGCCATGAAAAGCTCCATGCCCTGGGCGGGAAATACACGGAACTGTGGGACGCCCAGGCCAGGTATTACGCCTGATATCATAAGACCCTCTGTGCAGGGCGTTCAGGAAGCCGCTAAAGCTGAACCGCAACCTTTGGCTGAGGTTGCGGGGTGTCGAAAATCGAATGTCGAAAATTGGAATCATCCTTGCGCGACAGGCAGATTTTTGCTATAATGGCAATCATGTTGATGAAAGATTTTTTTTCGAAAGAAGGCTTGACAGATATGCCGGATTATGCCATCCTCAAGCAAGCGGAGTTGCACTATAGCCCCGTAGCCTTGTTATACAAAAGTTTATATGTTTCTATGTTAGCGGGAGACTCGCGGGCATAGAAACGCCTTTTTTGTATGGGATGGCGCGATGCCGGACAAATGCCTGGCTACGGTTCTAAACAGACTTGACAAAATACGGAAAGGACAGAAAGGAAGGGAGTGGAGAGAATGGGAAAAAAAGCGGAAGTTCCGGGGCTGCTTAGCCTGTGGGAGGTAAAGCTGGTGCTGCTGACCTGCGTGGCGACGGCGGCGGCTACTCTCGCAGTGGGCGGACTGGCGGATGTGCGGAGCCTGGCTCGTGAACGGGAGGAAGCGGCAAGGATGGTGGAGGAAGAACGCTTGAGAGAGGAGCGGGCGGCAGAGGAAGCAGTGAGGAGGGAGGAGGAAAGGAAGGCTGCTGAGGCCGCGGAAGCTGCCAGGATTGCGGCAGGTCCCATTGTGGCGGACATTGACGACACGGGGACAGAGTGCTACAGGGTAGACTACAGCTTGGGTTCCGAAGACCCCATCGTGGGAGAGGAGGGCTGTGGGTACAGTGCAGTGACGGATTTTGTGCAGTACCATGTCTATAACGGCTCCAAGGACATGGGTTTTACCTATCTTCCGGCATTGTATGAGCAGGTGGCCGAAGAGGATAATAGCAGACATCTTACAACCCAGCTGTCGACCACATTCTCTGCGGCGGACGGCAGTATGCTGATTTCGGAATATGTGACCAGCGAATCTATCTGGAATCTGGAGGCTCTGTGCGGGAAGATATGGAACGACTACGGGCTCACTGGCCGGATACTGGAGCAGGGGGAAGAGGAGGATGAGCGGGGCTATACCTGGGCTCGGGTGGTCTGGGAGGGCGAGAGTGCGTCTGCCATGGCCAAGGGCGTGTTCTATGTGAACCTTAGAGGGCCGGCTCGGATTCTGACGGTCATCTGTCCGGCCGCCGCGGATGAGGAAGAGTGCCTATATAGGGAATTTTATATGGACAGCGTCATCGGGATGTGCTCCTTCTCCGGAAAGGGGCAGAAGGCGCTGACCTGGGACGCATGGAGGGAGAAGAAATGATTAACCTGAAATGTAAGATATGCGGCGGTTCTCTGGAACTTCTGGACAGCCAGATCGCCATATGTCAGGACTGTGGCAGCAAGATGCTTCTGCCGGCTGTGGACAGTGATGTGCGCGATGATATGTTCAACAGGGGCAATTATTATAGGATGCGCTATGAATTCGACAGGGCAGCCTCGGCCTTTGAGCAGATTGTGGCTTTGGATCCGCAGGATGCGGAGGCACGGTTCTGTCTGGCGCTGTGCCGCTATGGTGTGGAATATGTGAAAGATCCCCGCAGCGGGGAATACAAGGCCACCTGCCATAGAGGCAATTCCCGCTCTATCCTGGAGGATGTGGATTACCAAGCGGCGCTGAAATACGCGCCTTCCCAGGCTCAGGATTTCTATCGGAAGCAGGCAGCCGAAATCCATGAAATCTGGCAGCAGATTATGGAGATTGTCCGGTATGAGACACCCTATGATGTATTCATTTGCTATAAGGAGAGCCCAGGCGCGGGAGCAGAGCCGGAGAGCCGTAGGCCTTCCGGAGAGCGCACCAAAGACAGCGTCCTGGCTCAGGAGCTCTATGAGGAACTGACCGGGCGAGGCGTCAGGGTCTTCTTCGCCCGCATCAGCCTGGAGAAGATGCTGGGGAGCGCTTATGAGCCCCATATCTTCGCCGCGCTGCAGAGCGCAAAGGTTATGCTGGTGGTGAGCACATGCCGAGAGCATCTGGAGGCTGTCTGGGTGCGCAACGAGTGGCAGCGGTACATAAATCTGCGTAGGCAGGATCGCAGTCGGGAGATTATCCCGGTTCTGCAGGGCATGGACGCGTATGACTTGCCCGACGAGCTGGCGGAGTTCATTCCCCGCATGATTGACGAGACCGGTGTACGCCAGGATCTTCTGCGGGGTATTCTGAAGATTACCGGCCATACGGAAGGCAACATCAGCATGATACGGAACCGGGAGTTGGAGCAGCTGGGGAATCAGCTTCTGGTCCAGGGGAACATGGAGGAGGCCAGGACAGTGGCCAACCAGATGCTGAACTTGAACCCGGAGAATGGCGGTGCTTATCGAATCCTGTTTTTGGCGGGTGAGAACGTGGCGAGTTTGGAGGGGTGTCGGGAGCTGACGGACAAATTTGAAGAATCTGCTGTCTTTAAACGTCTGCTGAAATGCGCTGTGGGCGATTTGCGCAGGGAGCTGGACGAACTGTTGGCTTACCGGAAGAAACGGATTCTATATCTACAGGGGCGGGAGCTACTGGAGGCGGAAAACTTTGAGGAGGCCTACCTTGCCTTCCGGGAGGCTGGAGACTATAAGGATGCCCAGGCCCAGGCCGCGGACTGTCGGGAGAAGGCGCAGAAGCAGAAGGCCGACAGGGAGCTGGCGGAGAACATTGCCAGATACCGGGAGCAGGCCAGCCAGGCCAGGGCGGATGTGGAACAGGAATGGGCCACGCTGTATCCGGAGGTGGAAGCTCGGGGAAGACGGCTGAATGCCATGAACATCGTGCCCCACCGTCCCAGGGTGGCGGCCACCATAAGCAGCGTCCTGCTGCTGGGGCTGGCCCTTATGCTGACCATGCTCCATGAGGAGGAGCGCTTCGACCTGCTGGCCATCCCTGTATTCGTCATGGTGCTGGTCTATCTGGCCTTGCGCTTTTTCGGAATGATCAAGCTGTTTCCGAAGATGGGCCTGCTGGCAAAGATAATCACAGGAGGCGGTATAATTGGCCTTGTGCCGGGGCTGCTTCTCGCTCTGTGCGAGGTTCTGGGATATAGCCTGTTTCCGGGATATGATGAGCGGCTGGTTGCGCTCTTCGTCATGACCATGATGGCGGCGGTCAATGCCATAGGGTCTCTGCTCTGGTTCTTCTTTCAGGCTGGGCGTTACCTGAAAAAGGCATCCATGGACAATGAGAGGCGGCATTTCAATGAGACGGAGCTCCCGGAGCTGAAACGGCAGCTTCTGGCCAGAAAGCTGGAGGAGCTGCGGGGGAGATACGAGCCTTTGATTGGAGCGGAGAATTGTAGGAAATACGGAGGATGACAGGATAAAGGAGAACAGGATGACAACGATAAAATGTAAATACTGCGGGGGCAGCATTACCCTGACGGGAAGCGGCCATGGCTACTGCGACTATTGCGGCCAAGAGCTGACCCTCCCCTCCAGACAGGAGGAGAGGCTGGCGGCCATGTACGAAAGGGCGGGCCACTTCCGGGCGTTGGGGGAGTTTGACCGGGCGTATTCGGCCTATCAGCATCTGGTGGAGGAGAATCCGGAGGATCCGGAGCTCCACTGGTGCATGACGCTGTGCCGCTATGGGGTGGAATATGTGGAGGATAAGCGTCTGTCGGACGAAGCGGCAGGAATCAGGGAGTACAAGCCCACCATGAGCCGGATGAGCTTCGAACCAATTCTGGAAGATCCGGATTACAAGGAGGCCCTTGCTTTCGCTGATGAGACAGGCCGGCGCCTGTATCGACAGGAGGCCGGCAAGCTGGCTCGGATTCAGGGCAGATACCTGGAGATTATCCGAAAGGAAGAGCCTTATGACGTATTCATATCCTTCCAGTCGGAAGAGGCGGACGGCACACGCACCAAAGCCAGCGTCTTGGGGCAGGAAATCTATGAGCAGCTTACAGGCAGGGGCTTGAAGGTATTCTTCAGCCGCATCACTCTGGAGGGTATACAGGGCCAGGAATTCGAGCCTTATATTTTCGCGGCTCTGCGGACATCCAAAGTCATGCTGTTAGTGGCGGACAACGGGGAGCAGATGAAGGGGCGCTGGGTCCGTAACGAGTGGTCGCGCTTCCTCTCCATGATGGAGGAGGACAGGAGCAAGTCCATCGTGCCGGTCTACAACAGCATGGGAGAGGCCCGCATGAGCCCCTATGATTTCCCGGATGCCATTGCCACCACCCAGGCCCAGGATATGGCCAAGGTGGGTGCCATGCAGGATTTGGTGCGGGGCGTATGCAAGCTCACGGGGCATGAGGAGACTGCCCGGGTGGTGGTTCTTGAGGGCGGAGCCACTCTGGAGAATCTTCTGCGCAGGGCGGACAATGCGTTGAAAGACCGGGATTTTCGGGAGGCGAAGGATCTCCTGGATAAGGTGCTGGATGTGGATGCGCAGAATCCTCAGGCACATATGTACCAGCTGCTGCTGGTCAACCGGGCATCCACCTTCAGGGATTTGTTGGACATCCGGCTGGACTGGAGCGAGGACAGACTCTACCAGCGGGCAAAGCGCTATGCCGGTGACCGACAGAGGGCGGAGCTTGTCCAGTTCGAGGAGGATTGCCGCAGGGAGGCGATTCTGAGGAGGGCGCGGGAAGAGGCGCAGGAACAGAGGTATGAAAAAGCGCTGTCTTTGCTGGAAGGGATTCTGGAATATCAGGGTGCGTCCGCACTGGCGGATCAGTGCGTCAGACAGAAGGAGCGCGAGGATGTGCTGGTGCAGTATAGACAGGAAATCGGTGATGGGGGGGAATATCTCTCCATGCGCTTCCGTAAGGAGTACCCAGAGGAGGCTAAGCAGTGGGAGACCTTGAAGCAAGAGGCAGAAGCCGCGGAGTCGGTTCGGGGCGGAATTTTCTCCTTTGGCATCGCAGCCATTTCTTTGGCATATGCCATAGGGCATTTTGGAGACTATTACAGGTACAGCAATGAAGATGCATGCTTTTATGGGTTGCTGTGGGCAGCGATATGCGGGTACGCGGTGTGGAAGCGTTCCCAGAAGTTCCCGGGCATGTTCAAGGGGATGATTTTGCCGGGAGCGTTTTTTTTCTTGCTTGCTGTGGTATCAGATAGTTTATATCAGTCAGAAAAGGTTCCATTCTATGTATGGCCTTATACGATTGTGGCCGTCAGCATCGCATTGCTCTTCTTTTGTGGGAAAATAGCGGGGAAGGAGCTGTTCAGGGGGAGGACAGTGCGCAGGAAAGAGGAATATTATATGGATACCGTCATGGGAGCGGAACGGAATCTGCGAAGGAAAGTCAAAGAGGAATGGGCCGGGAAAATTCAGGAAGAAAACATGATAGAGATGGCAGGGATTCGGTAAGCTCATGGATGCTTTGCAGACATGACGGCAGGAGAGAGCAAAAGAGGAGGGAAACATGGCAGTATTGAAATGTAAGATGTGCGGCGGTCCAATCCGGGTCATGGGACCGCGGATTGGGGAATGCGAGGACTGCGGAACCAGAGTGCTGCTGCCCATTATCAACGAGGAGAGGATTGTCAACCTGTACAATCGGGGCAATCATTTCCGGGAAGTGGGAGAATATGACAGGGCCTACTCCGCCTATGAGAGCATCATCGCGCAGGACAGGGACGACGCGGAGGCCCATTGGTGCCTTCTGTTGTGCCGCTATGGCATCAACTATGTGAAGGACGACCGCACCGGTGCTTTCCGTCCCACCTTAAGCCGGATGAACCGCTCCCCCATCAATGAGGATCCGGACTACCTGGCTGCGCTGCGCTGCAGCGATGAGGAGATGAAGCAGTGGTACAGGCAGGAAGCGGCGAAGCTGGCGGACATCCAGAACCTTTTCCTGGAAATCATGAAAAAGGAGCCGCCTTACGATGTGTTCATCTGCTTCAAGGCGGAGGAAGCGGACGGCCGCCGTACGAAAGCCAGCGAGCTGGGACAGGACATCTATGAGGAGTTGACAGCCAGAGGGCTTCAGGTATTCTTCAGCCGGATTACGCTGGCCGACAGAATTGGAGAGGAATTCGAGCCATATATCTTCAGCGCGCTGTACACGGCTCGGGTCATGCTGGTGGTGGCCGATAAGGCCGAGCAGCTGCAGGCCCGCTGGGTGAAGAACGAATGGATTCGCTATCTGGCCATGATGGACAGGGATTCCGAGAGGACGATTGTGCCCGTGTTCTATCAGATGAGCCCCTACGATTTCCCGCCGGAGATACCTATGGTGCAGGGGCAGGACATGGAGCGGCTGGGGGCCATGCAGGATTTGGCGAAGAACGTGCTGGCGTTGTGCCGTAAGGCACCTGAAAAAGTCCAGCTGGTGACTGCTCTGGGAGAGGAGAAGGCAGCGTTTGACCTGGATAATGCGCTAAGCAGGATTCGGACGCTTTTAGAGGACGGGGACTTTGAGGCAGTGGCACAGCGGCTGGCGGAGGTGCTGAAGAGGAAACCGGAGAGCGGGGAGGCCTGGTACTGCCAGCTGCTGCTCACGAACAGGGCTTGTGGGTGGAGAGAACTGATGCGATCGGGCTGTTGCTGGTTCGAAGACGAGATGTTCGTCAAGGCCAGGAAATATGGTGGCGATGCTCTGCAGAGGGAACTGGACGAACTGGAGGCGGAGTGCCTGCGGGAACAGAAATACCGCCGGATGAGGGAATCCATGGAAAGAGCGGCATACGAAGAGGCATATCCGCTGGCAAAGGAGCTGGATGGCTACAAGGATGCCAGGAGATACAGGCAGGAATGCGAGACCTATTTCGAGAGGCAGGCGCACCTTAAGAGATACAGGGAGGAAATCGGGGACAGCAGCACCTATGTAGAGCGCAGGCTGAAGCAGGATTATCCGGAGAAGTATAAGGAATACCAGAGGAAGAAGGAGACACTGGAGGGATGCAAACTGCCTCTTTTGGACTACGGCATATGGCCGCTGGTGGTGGCCGTCGTGTGTGGTATACTTTTCTGCAAAGTGTTGGTGGAGACGAAGGATTTAATGCTTACAGCCCAGTCATTTGCGGTACTTGGGGTCATCGCGCTGGGAGTCTTTATCGGCATCAAATGTGAATCCCTGATTGTAGGAGGACTCTGTATCGCTCTGATGATATGGGGCGTTGGTAGGTTTCCGGAGAATGTGATTGGGGTTATTGGACTGGTTCTGGGGGTGGCCATCCCGCTGGTGTGCGTGCCCAGCACTATCATGAGTATGCGCTGGAATAGTGCGTGGAATGCCGAGGACGGATACTACCATGGCACCATAGAGCCGCTGGAGAAGAAGATTATAGAGGAGGCATCGGGAAAATGGGGCCCCCTGGTGGGAGTGGAGAATCTGATGGAGCTGAAGCCCACAGGAAAGTCCGCCTGAAAATATCCAATACAGAAATGGGAGGAAATGAAGGATGAATTTAAAGATCTGGGATGTCATCAAGTATGAGGGCAACAACAACACACTGGTCTGGAAGCATGAGGCGGAGGATTTCAACACCCACTCCACGCTGATCGTACAGGAGCCCATGGAGGCCATCTTTTTCTACAACGGCCAGGTGGCGGATGTGTTCACAGCAGGGAAATATGTGCTGGAGACAGGCAACATCCCTGTGCTGCGCCGTCTGCTGCAGATCCCCACAGGGGGAGTCTCCACCTTCCACTGCCAGATATATTTCGTTAACAAAGTAGAGGTCATGGCACTGCGCTGGGGGACGGACAGCAAGGTGCAGTTCATAGAGCCCAATTACCAGTTCCCAATGGAAATCGGGGCAAGGGGCTCTCTGTCCATTCGGATACAGGATTCCGCCGCCTTTGTGACGCGCCTGGTGGGGGCTGAGTCCTCCATCATGCCGGAGACGATTACGCGGTATTTCAGGAGCTTCATCCAGAACCGGGTGAAATCCCAGCTGGCCCGTACAATCAAGGAGCAGCAGTTGAATATCTTCGAGATAGATACCCAATTGGATATCCTCTCCGATGCGCTGCAGCAGCGGCTGCGGAACGATTTCGGCAGCTATGGTGTGGAGCTGGCCCAGTTCTTGATTGAGGAGGTAGTCCGTCCGGAGGACGATTTGAACTACAGACGTCTAAAGGATTTGACGGCCAGGCGCTATACGGACATTTATGAGGCCCAGACCAAATCCCAGGTGGATTTGATCCGCCAGCAGACGGAGTCCCAGAAACGGGTGATGGAGGCCCAGTCCATGGCGCAGAAAAGACAGCTGGAGGGCTATACTTATCAGGATGAGCGCAGCTTCGATGTGGCGGAGACGGTGGCGAAGAATGAAGGGGCGAACCAGTTCACCGGAATGGGCATGGGGCTTGGCATGATGGCTGGCATAGGAGGAGCTATGGGCGGCACCGTGGCCAGTATGGTAGGAAATGTCATGAATGTCGTTCCGGCCGCCCCGAACGTGGAGATGCCGTCAGCTATCCCAGTACCATCAGCTGCCGCGGATTCTGGGGTGCATAGCACCTCCGCCTGCGGGATGCCGTCTTCGGAGGCCCGCCCTACCCAGGGCCAGACCAGGGTCTGTAGCTGCGGGGCCGTGATTCCGCTTACATCGAAATTCTGTCTGGAATGCGGCGCAAGGCAGCCCAAGCTGTGCCCGGGCTGTGGAAAGGAAGTAGGAGACAACGCCAAATTCTGTGACGAATGCGGCACCAAGCTGCAATAGGAATCGAAGGGAGGTAGAAAATGGAAAGATTCGATGATGATAACAATGAACATGGGAACAAGGCAGGGGAGCCGAATCTCCTTGGGTTGGTGCTGCCGGCATCAGGGCTGGGGGTTGTCCTGTTTATTGCGATTGCGGTGGTGCTCCTGCTGGCCGAGCAGATTACGGTACGCCTGATTTTGTCCCTTTGCTTTGTGGCGGTTCCGTATCTGGCGTTGTCCGCAGGTATCCTGCTATCTGTGCTGGATAGGAAAGAGCGCTTGATGCAGAACGGGCTCCTGATTACCATATCGATTATTTATCTGCTGGTAGCCATTGCCCTCACCGTAGTTTTGAACCTTCTACACCTTTCGCTGCGGCCATTCATTGCGCTGGAGCTGGTGGTACTGGCGGTGGGAATCATCACGATAATTGCCGGAATCTCGGCGAAAAGGCATATGGATAAGCATTGACGCGTCCCCCGATTTCCGATTTGCTTCCGAACCCAGTCCAGGTATTACGCCTGACGTTTTAATCGAACCGTCCCTGCCGGCCTCTATTTGTCCTGCATGGAATCCGTCCCTTGACAAACGCGCCTCCACTCGATATAGTACAATTTATAAGAGAACGCAGCTTCCTCCGTCAGTCCGGCTATGGGAAGCTGTGTCTGTTTCCTGACAGCGGGCACAGCCGGAAACTTTGCGCTGCAGGATAAGGATTTCAAGTCGAGGTGAGGCCATGCCCTTTTCTATCGTGCGACAGGATATTACAAAGATGGAGGTGGATGCCATCGTAAACGCTGCCAACACGCAGCTCCAAATGGGAGGCGGCGTCTGCGGAGCAATCTTTCAGGCCGCAGACGCGGCGCAGATGCAGGCGGCCTGTGAGAAGCTTGCCCCGGTGAGGACGGGGCAAGCTGTAATCACGCCGGGATTTTCCCTGCCCGCCAGGTATGTGATCCATACGCCGGGGCCGGTCTACAGCCGCTGGAAGAAAGCCCGGTGCCGCTGTCTCCTGCACGCATCCTATACGAAATCCCTGGAGCTGGCGG
>CAMQOJ010000078.1 GCA_947003375.1 uncultured Lachnospiraceae bacterium | reverse complement strand
GAGCTTGCCGCGGCCAGGATCACGGTGGACGAAAACGAGGTGGCGCTGCGCCGGGGGGAGAGGGAGCTTTCCGAGGGCAAGGCCCAGCTTCGGAGCGGCGAGGCTGCAGTAACCGTATCCAGGCGGCTCATGGACGAGAGCCGGTTCCAGCTGCAGAGCCAGTTGGAGGAGCTTAAGTCAGGCGAGGGGGAGCTGAACGCTTCCCTGATCGCCAGGCTGGAGGAGGCCCTGGCGAGGCTGGATACGGCTGAGGAGGAGCTGAAGGCCCAGGAGGCGGAGCTGGAGGCGGCCAAGGCCCAGATAGCGGCCAGCGAAGCCCAGTTGGACAGCGGCTGGGTGGCCATCGCCTCGGCCAGGGCCCAGCTTGAGGACGGCCAGAGGACCCTGATGGAAGGAAAGCTGGAGATTGAGAGCGGCAGGCAGCAGATTGAGAGCGCCAAACAGACCCTGGAGCAGGGGGAGGAGTCCCTGGCTTCGGCCAGGAAGGAGCTGGAGGACGGCAAAGAGACCCTTGCGGAAAACGAGGCCGAGCTCGCGGACGCTCAGCGGGAATACGCAGATGGGGAGAAGGAGTACCAGGAGGCGAAAGCAAAGTTCGATGAAAAGATAACGGATGCGGAGGTGGAGATCGCGGACGGCCAGAAGGAGCTGGACGAGCTGGAGGAGCCTGATACCTATGTGCTGGGCCGGGACACCAACATCGGCTATGTCTGCTTCGAGAACGATTCCTCCATCGTGGATGGCATCGCCAACATCTTTCCGGTGTTCTTCTTCATGGTGGCGGCGCTGGTATGCATCACCACCATGAACAGGATGGTGGAGGAGCAGCGGACCCAGATCGGCGTGCTGAAGGCCCTTGGCTACGGCGAGGGCACCATCATGTCCAAATATATGGCCTACTCCGGCCTGGCAGCCCTGTCCGGCTGCATCTTCGGCTTCTTCGTGGGGACCTGGGGCTTTCCGGAGGTCATCTGGTTCTGCTACGGCCTCATGTACGACGCGGATCCGATTCGCTATGTGTTCGACGGCAGGCTGGCGGTGATATCCCTGGCGGTGTCCCTGCTGTGCTCCATCGGCACTACATGGCTATCCTGCCGCATGGAGCTGGCCCAGGTGGCAGCGGCGCTGATGCGCCCGAAAGCGCCCAAGGCGGGCCAGCGGGTGCTCTTCGAGTACGTCCCCTTTGTGTGGAGGAGGCTCAGCTTCTTGCACAAGGTGTCCCTGCGCAATATCTTCCGATATAAAAAGCGCCTCTTCATGATGATTGTGGGGATCAGCGGCTGTACCGCGCTGCTGGTGACGGGCTTCGGGGTCAAGGACTCGATCACGGACATCGGCGACAGGCAGTTCGGGGAGATTCAGACCTACGACTGCGGGCTGACCCTGAAGGAGGACGCCGACGAGGAGCTCCGCAAGGAGCTGGATGAGATGGAGGGCATTGCGGGATATACCTGCGTCATGGAGACGAATATGGATCTGGTGGCGGACGCAGGGGTGAAATCCGTCTATCTGGTGACGGGGACAAAGGAGGGCATGGCGCCTTTCTTGAACCTGCACACGCAAAAAGGGGAGCAGATAGATTATCCGGGCACCGGGAAGGCAGTTATTTCCAATAAGCTGGCGGAGGATTATAATATCCGCATCGGTGAGATGATAACCCTGAGGGATGGGGACATGAGAGAGCTGTCCGCAGAAGTGACGGGCATCTATGAGAACTATCTGTACAATTACGTGCATATATCAGAGGACACCTGGCTGGAGCAGATGGGTCAGGAGCCGGAGCGGAAGACAGTGTACCTGAACCTGGCGGAGGGCGCGGAAGAGGACGGGCCGGTAATCTCCGACACGCCCACGATCCATGAGCTTTCCGCGGCGCTGATGAAGCTGGAGCAGGTGGCCAATGTAAACGTAAGCTCGGACCTCATGGAGCGCCTGGACAGCATGCTCTCCGCATTGGACATCATCGTGGCAGTGGTCATCCTGTGCGCGGCAGGACTGGCCTTCATTGTGCTCTACAACCTGACCAACATCAATATCACGGAGCGGGTCAGGGAAATCGCCACCATCAAAGTGCTGGGCTTTTACAGGCGGGAGACCAACTCTTACGTGTTCCGGGAGAATGTGCTGCTGAGCGCTCTGGGCATGGCGCTGGGGCTGGGGCTTGGGTATCTGCTGCACCAGTTCGTCATGAGCGAGATCCGGGTGGACATGATTGCGTTCCATATCTATGTAAAGCCCATAAGCTATGTGTACAGCGGGATTCTCACGCTTCTCTTCGCCGGGCTGGTGAATCTGGCCATGGGCGGCAAGCTGGAGTCGATCAGCATGACGGAGTCCTTAAAGAGCGTGGATTGATCAGTGTACTGCCATCATAAATAATTATGGAGATAAATGGAATCGGAATAGAATCGGAAAGGATGAAATCAATGAAATTCGATATGCATTGCCACACAAAGGAAGGGTCCCTGGACGGGAAGGTGCCCATCGAGGAATTTGTCTCCTGCCTGAAGGAAAAGGGCTTCCATGGGATGCTGGTCACCGACCACGACTCTTACAAGGGGTACCGCAGCTGGAAAAGGCAGCATGGGGACGGGGATGAAGACGGATTCGTAGTCCTGAAGGGCGTGGAGTACGACACCATCGACGCCGGCCATATCCTGGTGATCATGCCGGAGGGCGTGAAGCTGAAAATCCTGGAGCTGCGGGGCCTGCCGGTGCAGTTCCTGATAGACATCGTCCATAAGAACGGCGGGATCCTGGGGCCCGCCCACCCCTGCGGCGAGAGGTACTTAAGCATCACCAATACCAGGAAGCACAAAAACCGCCTGGCCGTGATGGACAGATTCGACTTCCTGGAGGGCTTCAACGCCTGTGAGAGCCCGGAGAGCAACGCTACCGCCATGGAAATCGCCGCCAGGTTCGAGAAGCCGGTCTTCGGCGGCAGCGACGCCCACAAGGAGGAGTGCGTGGGCTATGCCTACACGGAGTTCGAGGGCGAGATCGCCTGCGAGTCGGACCTGATCCGGCTGGTGAAGGAGAAGGGACGGGAGGCCTGCACCTGCGGAGGCCGGTACTACATGGGCACCACCAAGGAGCGGATAGGCAGGATGAACGGGGTGCTGGTGCAGTCCTTCTGGTTCTATAACCATGCGGCCAGCATGATGAGGGCCAGGAAGCGCAGGCGGGAGCTGGGGAAGCTCTACATCCGGGTGAAGTAAGCGGGCAGATGCCTTTGTGCCGATTTGTTACAAAATATACTGCTTAACGATTTCACTTGCCGTGAAACCAGACTGCATAACGCTGACTGGTTCATTCGCATGATTACATTAGGCAGCATTCAGCGTTATGCAGTATAATTGCAAAATAAGGTTTTCTTCTTCTGTAATTCATAAAATCTTAAGGTGCATTTTCCCGATATTGTGATATACTCAATATGTGGCTCTGTACAGCCTACATATTGAGTTGTTTTTATGCACGGGCCCGGGCAGGGGGGAATGAGCTGTCCGTCCCTGCGACGATTTTATTTAAAAGGAGCATACAAAAATGAAGCCTACGAAAAAACGTACAATCCGCAGACGCCTCTTAGCGATGGCCCTGGCGGCGGCCACAGCGTTCTCCCTGGCTGCCTGCGGGAATTCCTCAGGGGGGGAGACGGAGAAGAAGGAATGGGTCTGGGTGCCGGAGTTCGTCACGATTGAGGACGAGACCGTATCCTACTACGACATGCAGCTGGTGGGGGACGCCCTCTGCTACCAGTCCTACGACTATGACGAGGAGACGGGGGAATCCACCCAGAGCATCTGCAAGTACGCCCTGGCGGACGGCAGCATAACGAAGACACCGTTATCTTACGCAGAGGAGAAGAACTGGAACCTGAACCGCGTGGCCTTTGCCCAGGACGGCAGCATGTACGGCGTCACCAATGTCTATAATGAGGACTACACCAAGTCCGAGACGTTCCTGTGCAAGTTCGATGCCGATGGCAAGCAGATATTCGCGGAGGACATGACGGATTTGGTGGCCGACAGCTATACGGATTCCATCGCCATCGACGGTGATGGACGGGTCTATGTGACGGGGGAGGCCAATATCTGGCTGTTCGACGCGGATGGGAACAAACGTGGGACAGTGGCCCTGGGATCCGACGTCAACTGGATCCGGTCCATGGGCAGAGGCAAGGACGGCAAGATGTATATCTGCTATTACGGCAGCAATGGCAGCACCACCCTGTGCGACATCGACTTTGACGGCAATAAGACCGGCAATACCTATGAGAATTTCCTCAGCGGCAACAACAATAAGCTGGTGGCCGGCATCGAGAAGGATTTCCTGACCCAGGACGGCAGCAGGGTGTACGAGTATGATTTGAAGTCCCAGACATCCACGGAGCTGTTCAGCTGGCTGGACAGCGATATCAACGGCAGCAATGTACAGGGCTTCTGGGGGCTGGAGGACGGCCGCATCCTGGCCGTCACCACGGACTATGAGACCGATGAGAACGGCATCGCGCTGCTGACCAAGACCAAGGCCAGCGAGGTGCCCCAGAAGGAGACGATCCTCATCGGCAGCCTCTACGGTGATTCCAATATCCAGTCTGCAGCGGTGAAGTTCAACAAGTCCAATGACAAGTACCACATCAGCATCCGGGAGTATCTGAACTACAATGACTACGACGGGGACGATTACCAGGCTTTCATGACGGACGGCATCAATAGGCTGAACAATGACATCACCTCCAACAACTGTCCTGACATCCTGGACTTGAGCGGCCTGAACATCAAGCAGTTAGCGACCAAGGGCGTCTTCGAGGATTTGAACGGCTATCTGGAGAAGAGCGGGAAGCTCAGCCGGGAGGATTTTCTGGCGAACGTCCTGGAGGCCTATACCGTGGACGGGAAATTGGTGAGCATCCCCTACAGCTTCCAGATGTCGACCGTGGTAGGCAAGGGGTCTGAGGTAGGCACGGAGATGGGATGGACCCTGGAGGAGCTGATAGCCTATGCGGATGCCCATCCGGATGCCCTGCTGTTCGACAACAAGACGAAGGATGCCATCATGATGACGCTGATGGCGTACAATGCCGATTACTTCATCGACTGGTCCACCGGGGAATGCCGGTTTGACTCCGAAGAGTTCAAGGATATACTGAATTTCGCCAATCGGTTCCCGGAGGAGTATGACTGGGAGAAGGAGGACGTGTCCACGCCCAACAAGATTCAGAAGGGCCAGGTGCTCCTCTATGAAGAGAATATCTACGACTTCAATGAGCTGCAGATGTGCAATGAAATCTTCCAGGGGGATGCCTCCTATATCGGTTATCCCACTATGGACGGCAGCGTGGGCTGCATGCTCTCCGCCTCCCAGGCCTATGCCATCACATCCAAGTCAGGGCATAAGGACGGCGCGTGGGAATTCATCGAGGGCTTCCTGACGAAGGAGGAGAATCCCGACAGGGGCTTTAGCTCCTTTGGGTTCCCTACCATGAAGGGCAAGCTGAACGCCATGGCGGCGGATGCCGTGGAGGTGAAATACTATACGGACGAGAACGGGGAGCTTTACTATGATGAGAACGGGGAGCCGATACCCATGGGAGGCGGCGGCGGAATCTCCTATGGGGACGGCTGGAGCTACGAGTACCGCATCCCCACCCAGGAGGAGGTGGATCTGGCCCTGTCCCTGATGGAGATTGCGAAGCCTGTGAGCTATTCCCAGGGAGATGAGGTCCTCAATATCATCAACGAGGAGGCGGCGCCCTTCTACAAGGGACAGAAGAGCGTGGACGAGGTGGCTTCGGTCATCCAGAGCCGCATCAAGATTTACGTGGGCGAGAATAAATAGCGCCTGCGGCCTTGGGAGACAGGCGGATGGGAGTTATGAGAGTGAAGAGATTTAAAAAAAGCGGAAAACCGCCGGAGGCTTCCGCAAAAGGACATCAAAATAAATCCACCAGAAGGATGCGCAAGATCAAGATCAGCTCGGGGGCGTACATCGCCCCCAGCTTCTTGGGAGTGCTGGCTTTTTTCATCCTCCCCTTCCTGGTGGTCATCTATTATTCGCTGGTAGACAATCCCATCAGCGGTAATTTTGTATTTCTGGACAATTTTACGAGCATCATGGGCAATACCGCGTTCCGGCGGGCTGTGCACAATACGTTCATGTTCTCGGCTGTGGCGGTGCCCCTGGCGGTGGTGCTGTCCCTGCTGCTGGCGATCGTGCTGGAGGCCAAGCTCCCTTTCAGGAGCCAGTTCCGTACCTTTTTCCTGAGCCCCATGATGGTGCCCGTGGCTTCCATCGTGCTGATTTGGCAGGTGCTCTTCCATTATAACGGCGCGGTGAACGAGGTGCTGGTGGCCCTGGGCGGCGACAAGATTGACTGGGTGAAATCTGATTACGGCCTTGTAGTAATCATCATATTGTTCCTGTGGAAGAACCTGGGCTACAACATGATCCTGTTCATGGCGGCGCTGGCCAGCATACCGAAGGACATCCTGGAGGTGGCGGAGCTGGAGAGCGCCAGGCCCCTGCAGACGTTCTTCTACATAAAGATTCGCTATCTGTCGTCTACGCTGCTGTTCGTGGCGATTATGTCGCTGATCAATTCGTTCAAGATTTTCAGGGAGGTATATCTGCTGACCACGGATTACCCCTATGACTCTATCTACACGCTGCAGCATTTCATGAACAATAAGTTCAAGTCCCTGGACTACCAGACGCTGTCTGCGGCAGCGATTCTGATGTCTTTGGTGATGATCGTGATCATCGGTGTCCTGTTCATCGCTGAGAATCGTTTCGGAAAGGATGTGGAGGGGTGAAAAAGAGACCGGAAAACATGCCTGCGGCCCCGTTGGATCCCAGAGAGCGGGACAGGAGGCTGGCCATGCGCAGGAAGAGGCGCCAGACCGTGAAGATCGGGCTGGCCACCATCGTGGCAGCGACCTTCGCGATACTGTTCCTGATGCCCATCGTGCTGACCATTACGAATTCCTTCATGGCGGCCTCGGAGATCTCGGCCAACTATGGCTCCATCTTCGCCACGGACGCCAATGGCGGCAAGGTATATATCTCGGAGAGGGTGAACCTGAAGTTCATTCCCGACATGGTATCCTTCAGCCAGTACAATACGGTGCTGTTCAAGAGTCCGGAATACCTGTTCAAGTTCTGGAATTCCGTGATACTGGTGGGGCCCATCGTGGTGTTCCAGCTGACGGTGGCCTCCCTGGCCTCCTACGGCTTCGCCAGATACCGGGGGAGGATCCGGGAGATCATATTCTTCGCGTACATCATCCTGATGCTGATGCCCTATCAGGTGACGCTGGTGCCCAACTACCTGGTCAGCGACTGGCTGAACCTCCTGGACACCAACTGGGCCATCTGGCTCCCCGGCATCTTCTCGCCTTTTGCGGTGTTCCTGCTGACCAAGTTCATGCGCAGGATCCCGGAGTCGGTGCTGGAGGCGGCGCAGATAGACGGGGCCGGGGAATGGCAGATCTACCGCAAGATATGCCTGCCGCTGTGCAAGGGGGCCATATGCTCCGCGGCCATACTGGTGTTCATTGACTATTGGAACATGGTGGAGCAGCCGCTGATTCTGATGTCGGATCCGGAGCAGCATCCTCTGTCGGTATTCCTGAGCAAGATCAACGAGGGGGAGATCGGGCTGGCTTTCGCGGTGGCTACGATCTACATGGTGCCCAGCCTGCTGATTTTCCTGTACGGGGAGGAATATCTGGTGGACGGCATTACATACCAGGGCGGCATAAAAGGATAAGCGTGAAAAGATTTCTGGGCAATTTTGAGAGATAGCAATGAAGAAGAGCATTCATATAGAGGAGAGGAAGAGCGATGAACGAGAACGGAAAGAAGAAAAGGGAATGGGTGAAGACAGCGGCCATCATATTCTTGTCGGTGATGCTGGTTCTCACCTTTTTCTCCAACACCATCATGAACTACTCTCTGCCGGAGGTGGCCACCCAGTATGTGGAGTCGGGGACCATCACGGCTAAGATCCGCGGTTCGGGGACAGTGGAGAGCGGGAACCCTTATAATGTGGAAGTGACGGAGTCCAGGAAGGTGTCCCAGGTGGCCGTGAAGGTGGGGGACCAGGTGGAAAAGGACGATGTACTGATGTATCTGGAGGACGCGGAGAGCACGGAGCTGAAGGAGGCCAAGACCCAGCTGGACAGCCTGAAAGCGGAGTACGACCGAGCCATCGTGGCGGCGGATACCTCCTCCAGCATCGTGAACAAGGTGGAGAACGGGAATGTCACCTCTACGGAGAACAAGGTGGCCCAAATTGATGCCTATAACAGCCGGATCGACGCGCTGGAGAACAATATCGATGCCTACAACAACCGCATTGCGGAGCTTGACGCGGAGCTGGGCAAGATAGGGGAGAATGTGGTCGATACCTCCGGGGAGCAGCAGGAAGTCAATAATGCGCAGGCGGAGCTGGAGAAGATGACGGCTCTGGTGGAGACTTCCAAGGGGAAGCTGGAGGCGGCCCAGGGAGTGCTGGAATCCGTGAACAGCGCGGTGAAGGTGGCTGAGGAAAGACTGACAGCCTGCCAAACGGCTGCGGACGAGGCACAGGCGAACTATACCGCCATGCTGAACCGGCAGAATAGCCTGACGGAGAAAGCGGGTCAGGAGGGAGGATTGACCGATGACGAACAGACGGAGCTGGATCGGCTCAATGGCAGCGAAGAGGGCAGTGTGACAGCCGCCTCCAAGGCGCTGGCTGACGCCCAGACAGCTCTGGAAAGTGCGAATCAGGACATGGCGAATGTCAGTGCGTCCATTGAGGCAGACCGTGCCAATGCTATGAATGCCGTGAATGCGGCCCAGGTTGAATATGATAACGCTTTGACTGCCGAGGAAACCTGGAAAGCCAAGGTTGCCGATGCCCAGCGCAATCTGGCCAACAAGCAGGCGTCCACGCCGGACAACAGCTACAGGGATGCGCTGAACAGCGAAAAAGCAGATTTGACCCTGAACCTGAACAAAGCCAACACCGAAAAAGAGGATGTGGAGAAAGCGCTGACAGATCTCCTGGCCGGATTCACCAAGGAGGTGGACCTGGCGGCTCTTCTGACCAAGATTCGCGACCAGGAGGACCTGGTGAAGGATTTGACGGAGAAATCCATCGGTGCAACCATCACGGCCCCTGTGGCGGGCACAGTGACCACTTTGGACATCGTGGCGGGAGAGAGCACCACGCCCGGCACCCCCGTGGCAGTACTGCAGCCTGCGGGCAAAGGATTCTCCATGAGCTTCTCTGTCACCAACGAGCAGGCCAAGCGGCTGTCCGTGGGGGATGTGGCGGATTTGGTGAACGCCTGGAGATATGACGATTTGAAGGTGACCCTGGCCAACATCAAGCCAGACCCCAGCGAGCCGGGCCAGAAGAAGCTCCTGACCTTTGACGTGGACGGGGATGTGAGCGCGGGGCAGACCCTGAATGTATCCGTGGGCCAGAAGAGCGCCAACTATGACCTGATCGTGCCCAACAGCGCAATCCGTGAGGACAACAACGGCAAGTTCATCCTGATTGTGGAGTCCAAGCCGGGCCCGCTGAACACCCGCTATATCGCTACCCGCGTGGATGTGGAGGTGCTGGCCAGCGATGATACCCAGTCCGCTATCAGCGCCGCGCTGTATGGCTATGAGTTCGTCATCACTACCTCCACCAAGCCTGTGGAGGCCGGAAAGCAGGTCAGGCTGGCTGAGGGCGGTTGAGCCGTAAAATATGAAGAAAGGCTTTTCTATGAAAAAAATAGTACTGGGCATAAGCGGGGGGATATCCTTTCTGGTCTTCCTGGTTCTGCTGCTGGTGTCGAACCATCTGGCGAACAGCCAGCTCTCCCAGAGGGCAGCGGAACGGTGGAGCAAAGAGGGGAATGTCTCCCAGGTTAGCTGCTTTTTCTCCGTGGGGTCAGGTATCACGGAGGATGCAATTATAGAATTTGAGCATACTGTTGACAGCGCGCTGACCGAAGCCTCAGTGGTGCAGGAATCGGAGAATCCCGGTGCCCGGCTCTGGGCGGATGCCTACAGCGCGGACGGGCAGGTGACCCTGTCCAACGACAAGACCAGCCTGACGGCGGACGCCATCGGCATCGGCGGCGATTTTTTCCTGTTCCATCCGCTGACTCTGCTGAACGGTGCCTACTTCTCGGGCAATGACCTGATGAAGGACTACTGCGTCATAGACGAGGACGCGGCCTGGCAGCTGTTCGGCTCCAATGATGTGGCGGGGATGACGGTCTTTATCGGAGGCGTCCCCCATATCGTCACAGGGGTGGTGCGCAGGCCTGACGGCCATCTGGCGGAGGCGGCCGGCTTAGACAGCACTGTGGTGTATGTTTCCTACCAGACATTGACGGAGCTGGGGGAAAGCCATGGCATCAATCATTATGAGATAGTTATGCCTAACCCCGTAACGGGCTTTGCCGGCAACTATGTCAGGGAAAAGCTGGGGACTGAGGAGAAGGAAGTGGAGGTGGTGGAGAATACCACCCGCTATTCCCTGGTCTCCAGGCTGAAGCTCATCACCGAGTTCGGCACCCGCTCCATGAACGGCAAGGCCATCATCTACCCTTACTGGGAGAACATGGCCAGGGGGATTGCGGACATCCTGATGGTGCTGACATTGTTCGGCATCTTGTTCCTGCTGTATCCCGTGGTGTTGGCTATCGTGTTCTTCTGCATCTGGTGGCGGCACAAGGGCTGGACCATGAAGGATGTGCGGAACAGGCTCCTGGATTTCGGCGAGCGCAGGATGGAGAAGCTTCGTGAGAAACGAAGGGCCAGAAAGGCAAAAAAGGCCGGGGAAACGGATTCGCCCATGGAAGAAGGGCAATCCATGGAAGAGGAGCAATCGGCAGGAAAAAGACGCAGAAAACGAAAAAAACGGAAAAAGCGCCAGAAGCCGGAAGAGGATGGCTTTGACAGAGCCGAGGATCTGGAATCGGAAAAAATACAGGAAGAAATTCCGGCAGAGGAAGAACAATGCACGGAAGAAAATCGTTCTATAGAAGAAGATTCTATGGAAGAGCGACCCATAGAAGAGGAACCTGAGGCCGGAGAAGCTCCCGAGGAAATCCGCCCAAAGAAGAAGTGGTTCGGACGGAGGCGCAGGAGGGAGCAAGAATGAGGAGGAGCATTATGAAAAGGAAGAGGAGCGTCCCAATGTGGCTGAAGCGGACATTATGTCTTGGACTGATCTGCAGCATGGCCATAGGCCTGTGTGCCTGCGGAGGTGGGGGCGGCAAGAATGAGAATTCTGCCCTGGCGAAGGAGAATGTGTATAAGATGCAGGAGATTGCCCTGCCTGAGATAGACGGGGATGATTTCAACGTCTTCGCGTCCGCCCACAAGGACGGGACGGTCCATCTGTTGATGCAAGTGTACCACTGGAACGATGAGAAATTCAGCGAGAATCCCCAGACGGATATCAGGCTCATGTCCATAAAGGAAGATGGCTCCGATGTCCAGATGCTGGAACTGGAGATTCCTGAATGGGAGCGCCAGTCAGACCAGGGCGCCCCCGGGGCGACGAACGGCGGGCCGGTACCGCGTACGGAAGCCGGAGACGCGGCCGACCCTGCCGCGGAGCCTGAG
>CAMQOJ010000077.1 GCA_947003375.1 uncultured Lachnospiraceae bacterium | reverse complement strand
TACGAGATCCTCATCTGTCTCGTGGGCTCGGAGATGTGTATAAGAGACAGCATGGGCGACCCGGCTGGAGTCGGCCCTGAAATCGTAATCAAGGCTCTGGCGGATCCGGAGATCGCAGAATGCGCCGCCTGTCTGGTGGTGGGAGACGGGGCAGTCTTAGAGCAGGCCATGACATTTCCGGGCATGCCGGACCTGGACATCCACCGCGTAGAGTCGCCGAAAGAGGGGGACTATACCCCCGGCATCCTGAACCTGATGGACCTGAACCTGATCCGGAGGTCGGATTTCTGCCTGGGAGAGGTATCGGGAGCCTGTGGAAGGGCGGCATACAAATATATAGAAAAGAGCGCGAAGCTCTGCCTTTCGGGCCAGGCGGACGCCATGGCCACGCCGCCCGTCAATAAGGAGTCCCTGCGGGCGGGAGGGGTGGATTTCATCGGACATACGGAAATCCTGGGAGCCCTGTCCGGCACGGCCGATCCGCTGACCATGTTCGAGGTTCACGGCATGCGGGTCTTTTTCCTGACCCGCCATATGTCCCTGCGGCAGGCCTGCGATGGAGTCACGAAGGAGCGGGTCATGGACTATATCGGCCGCTGCAGCCGGGCCCTGGAGAAGCTGGGCGTCCACGGGGGCACTATGGCCGTGGCGGGCCTGAACCCCCACAGCGGAGAGCACGGAATGTTTGGCTGGGAGGAGGTGGAAGAGATAGCCCCGGCGGTGGAGGAGATGCGCGGGCGGGGCTACCGGGTGGAGGGCCCCGTGGGAGCGGACTCCGTATTTCACCTGGCCCTCCAGGGCAGGTACAACAGCGTCCTCTCCCTGTACCATGACCAGGGGCATATCGCTACCAAGACGCTGGATTTCGCCCGCACCATCGCCATCACCAACGGCATGCCCTTTCTGCGCACTTCCGTGGATCATGGCACCGCCATGGACATTGCGGGACAAGGAATCGCGGATGCGGTCAGCATGAAAGAAGCCATCCGTCTGGCCGTGAAATACGCGCCGGCCTTTACCGGGAAAGCGATATTCACGAGCGAAAAATTTGCCACCAGTTCATGATGTTTTCCGTTCGTGAGTCGGTCACAATGAAGAAGAGCATTCATGGCAAACTTTAGCGGCCGTCAGTATAAATCAAATACCCCGCTGCAGGCAACGGGGTATTTGACCCTCGCGGCATTCGTAAGCCAATTAAAAAATTGGCTTTAATATCCATGTAAAGTAAACATGGATATTTTCCTCATTGCTCGCGGGAATAAAGGACAGGGGCGGCACTCTACCCCTGTCCTTACGGCGTATATTGCTGTTTCTGTGTTTTTCACTGTATCTATCATACCATAAAACCCCGAAAATTTCAAGGCTTGCATTTTTGCCCCATCCCGCTATAATCATAGGAAACACAAGGAAAACGGGGGGACGGCAATGGGAAAAGACGATTTTCAGAAGGAACTTGTCCATTTTAACGAAGTGGAGGGAATCATCCGGAACAAACTGGAGAAGCTGTACAGGGAGAAAGCTCCGCTGCAGGAGAGGCTGCTGCTGGAGCGGAAGGAGATGTGGGAGGACAACAGGCACCTGATTCGGGATTTTGACGATGTGATTTTCCTGAACACCCAGGAGACGATAGTGAAATCCGTGGAGCAGCAGCTCGCATGGAATGAAGCCGATATACAGCGGCACACCAAAATGGAGAAATCCCCCTATTTCGGCCGCGTGGATTTCCAGGAGGAGACGGGGGAAGCGGACACCATCTACATCGGAGTCTACAGCCTGACGGATGAGGAGTCCCAGGAGATATACGTGGTGGACTGGAGGGCCCCCATTTCCTCCATGTTCTATCAGTTCGATGCAGGCCCGGCCTGGTACGAGGTCCATGGGCATAAGAACCAGGTGGAGATCACGGGGAAGAGGCAGTACAGGATAGAGGATGGGCGCCTGCTCTCCGTGTACGACACGGATTCCTCCATGTACGACGACATCCTGGGGCAGGCCCTTTCGGAATATTCCGACCATAAGCTGAAGGTCATCGCAGGCAGCATCCAGAGGGAGCAGAACGCGGCCATACGCAGCGACACCAAGAGCTCCTGCCTGATTTACGGCCTGGCGGGCAGCGGAAAGACCAGCATAGGCCTCCACCGCCTGGCCTATGTCCTCTACCGCGACAGGGAGACCATAAAGTCCGAGAATATATTGATCCTGTCCAACAATAACATCTTCGGCTCCTACATCTCCACCATACTTCCCGATTTGGGGGAGAAGCCCGCCCAGACCAAGGTCTTCGGCGATTTCCTGGAGGCGTTTCTGGGGGAAGGGCTGGAAATCGAGGATTATTACAGCCAGCTGAAGAGCATCGAAGGCCCTTACGCCGAGGAGCGGGTCAAGTGGATTCAGATCAAGTATTCGGCGGAGCTGCTGGAATACTGTATCCGCTACTTTGCCGAATTCCCGTTCCAGATCCCGGAGATCCGCTATGAGGGGGAGATTCTGGTGTCCCAGGAGCTTTTGCAGAGCAAGCTGGACGCCGGGCATTACCATACCTTTCAGTCTAGACGGGAGAGGCTGGAATATCTGGCCAGGAGGGCCATCGAGGATTTCTTCCTTCTCCACAAAGAGGAAATACGCGACAGCATCGCGGAGCGCGGGATGGAACGGAATGAAGAGTTATCGGAAAAAGAAATATATGCGCTCTATAAAAGGGCCAGGAATGAGTATGTCCAACTGGCGATGGACAGAATCGGCCGCCTGAACAGGCTGGATCCCGGGAAGCAGATGGCGGAGGTCTTCGCAAGGTATCTGCGCCAGGCGGAAGTGCCGGAGGGGGATGAGGAGGCGCAGAGGATGTTCCGCTCGCTGGAGCGGGGGAAGCTCCTGTACGAGGACGCGCTCTTCTATCTGTTCATCAAGGAGCTGATGGGGGAGGTGGTCCCGTTCTCCCAAATCTACCATACCGTAATCGACGAATCCCAGGATTACAGCCTGCTCCAACTGTATATCGTGAAATACCTGTTCCCCAGGAGCAGCTTCACCCTGCTGGGGGACCTCTATCAGACCGTGAATTCCGTGACGACCATGCAAAGGTATGAGGACTATGGAAAGATTTTCGGGCCTGACCTGGTTCGGATTCGGCTGAGCAGATGCTACCGTTCCTCCAGCGACATCAATGCGCTGGCGTTTAGGCTGATTGATGAGGAGGAACACCCCATAGCGGAGGAGTACTCCTATTTCGCCCGCACTGTCAGGAAGCCGCAGTATGTGATATGCAGGGACATGTTCTCCTGCCTTGTGCCTATATTGGAGCGGCTGGAGAAGTACCGTTCCGTGGCGGTCATCGTGGACAGCGAGGAGGACGCGCTTGCGGTAAAGGCCCATCTGCAGGAGCAGAAGGAGGCCCAGCTGCTCCTCTCCCCCGACGACGAGATGAAAAGCAGGCTGTCGGTCATTCCCCTCCTGCTGGCAAAGGGGCTTGAATTCGATGCAGTGATCCTGTTTGGCTGCATCCATTCCAATGAAAAGAACGCCCATATGAGGCGCAAGGTGTATCTGGGATGCACCAGGGCACTGCACGAGTTGTATTTTGTGGAGAGTGGCGCGCTGCCAGAGGGGCTGCGGAAATGCGAGGGGTATATGGAAATCGTGGATTATTAAGGGAACGAAAATACCCCTATGTGGCCCGGGCCTCCAAGAGCCTTTCGTCCACCCTGCAGCTTTTGGTTGACCGGTACAAGGACGGCTACAAACTGATGCTGATTCTCTGCGGCTCGTCCATGTCCTATATGGAAGACCATGTACTTGCCTACAAAGCGCCCCTTTATGGCAGGCGGACAGCGCAGATGAAGACAGCCCTGGGCCTGATATGGCGGGAGACGCCTTACGGCGAAAAGGGAAAGTGGACTTTTTTGCCGCAGTATGTTATACTGACTACCTGAAGCGATGAAATCCCTGAAAAGTACCATACAAATACGGAGGGCGACTGAATGGGGGATATATGGGGGTTCTTTGAGAATATCAACGAAATCGTATACGTTGCGGATATAGAGACTTACGAAATGATTTATATGAACAGAAAGGCCATGGAGGTCTTCGGCATCGGCTCCCTGGAGGAGGTCAAAGGACAGCCATGCTATCGGATCCTGCGGGGCGGCGATGCCCCCTGTACGTTCTGCGGCAGATGCGGATCGGACAAAGGCTGCTCTGAACAGCAGTATTACCACCGGCGCCTGGACCGGCATTTCCTGCTCAGAAGCACGCTCCTGACCGAGGGAGGAAGACGATGCCGTCTTGAAATGGCCCTGGACATAAGCGACCATGAGCAGCAGAAGAGCATGGTGCAGAGCGTCCAGAATCTGGAAGCCATCATCAACGAAGGGCTCCGGGTGGCCCTGCTGGAGGAGACCCCGGATCAGTCGCTGGAGGTGCTGCTGGCCTACCTGGGGAAGGCCCTGCAGGGCGGGCGGACCTATATATTTGAGAAAAACGCGGAGGGCTGCGACGACAATACCTACGAGTGGACGGCTCCCGGGGTGCGTCCGGAGAAGGAGAACCTCCAGAACGTGCCGCCGGAAGTCTGCGCCAGCTGGTATCGGAATTTCAGCATCGGCGGGCATATCGTCATCAATGACCTGGAGGACATCAGGGACAGCGACCCGCTCCAGTACGAGAACCTGAAGCAGCAGGAAATCCACTCTCTGGTGGTGGTCCCTCTGTACGATGACGACAGAATCATAGGCTTCTACGGGGTGGACAATCCGCCGGTGAAGTCCCTGGAATATACCTCGAACATGCTGCAGACCGCGGCGTACTTCATCGTCTCCTCTCTGCGGCGGCGCAACCTGGTCAGAGAGCTGGAAAAGCGCAGCCACAATGTGCTCTACGCCCTCAACGTGGACTACCTGGGCATCTATCAGGTGGATTTTACCACGGACACCTGCCAGATCTACCGGGAGAACGAATTCCGGGGAAAGAATCAGCCCGTCAGCTTTGCGGAGGGCTATCAGACGGCTATGGAGTGGTATATTTCCCGGTACGTGGTTCCCAGGGACCAGGAGAGGCTGCGCATGGTGACGAAAAAGGAGTACATCCTGGCGCAGCTCAAGACGAAGAAGAAATTTTTCGTCCGCTATCAGGTGAAGGACAATGCGCCGGGCCTGAAGAACCTGGAGATCCACTTCTCCGTCACGGGGAATGGGGCGGAAGAGCAGAGCGCGATTTTTGCGTTCCGGGACGTGAACGCCCTGGTGGAGCAGGAGGAGCGGTACAAGTCGGAGGCCAGGCAGAGCCTGGAGGACATCCTGGAAGGGGCCAGGACGGGCATCTGGACCATAGAGCTGGAGGAGGGCTGCGAGCCCCGGATGTACGCGGACAGGACCATGAGGATGCTTCTGGGGGCGCCACAGGAGATAGAGCCCAAGGAGTGCTATCGGCGCTGGTTTGAGAACATCGACCCGGACTATGTGGACATGGTGCAGGACGCGGTGCGGGAGATCCTGGAGCGGGGGCGCTCCGAAGTGGTGTACCCCTGGAACCATCCCGAGCTTGGGAAGATCTACGTCCGCTGCGGCGGCATCCCGGACAGAAAGTTCAAGAAGACCGGGATCAGCCTCAACGGATACCACCAGGACATCACGGAGATCATGGTGACAAGGAAGAAGCAGGAGCAGGCCATCATGGAGCTGCTGGAGAAGGTGAGGCGGGCCAACTCGGCCAAGAGCGAATTCCTCTCCCATATGTCCCATGACCTGCGCACGCCCATCAACGGAATCCTGGGCATGCTCACTGTCATGGAGCATACCCAGGAGGATTTAGAGAGGCAGAAGGACTGCAGGGAGAAGATTCGGGTATCTGCAAAGCATCTGCTGTCTTTGGTCAATGATGTGCTTCAGGTCAGCAAGCTGGAGAGCGGCCTGCCCGCCGCGGCAGAGGAGGCTTTCGACCTGGGGGATACGCTGCGGGACTGCATCACGATCATGGCTCCCCACGCGGAGGAGGCGGGCATCCGTCTGGAGCTGGAGGAGCCAAAGCTTCGCCATAGCAGGCTTACCGGCAGCCCGCTGCAGGTGAGGCAGATTCTGACGAACATCATCGATAACGGAATCAAATACAACCGGCGGGGCGGCTCCGTATCGGTCCAGGCGAAAGAGCTTTCCTTTCGTGAGGGCATGGCGGAATACGGCTTTGTGATAAAAGACACCGGGATCGGCATAGGCCAGGATTTCCAGAAGCATATATTCGAACCTTTCGCCCAGGAAGACCATGGCGCCAGGACGTATTACAATGGCGCGGGCCTTGGCATGTCCATCGTAAAGAAGCTGGCAGACCAGATGGGGGGCAGTATCGATGTGGAGAGCCGGGTCGGGGAGGGGAGCATCTTCAGGGTCACCCTGCCTCTTCGAATCGACGTGCGGGAGGATGCTGTGCCGATAGAAACAGAGGAGAACGCACATGTCGACATCTCGGGAATGAGAGTGCTCCTGGTAGAGGACAATGAGGTCAACTGCGAAATCGTGAAATTCATCCTGGAGCAGGCAGGGGCGGAGGTGGTCACCGCAAATGACGGAAAGGCTGCCGTGGACGCGTTCAGGGCATCGGAACAGGGCGCTTTCCACTGTATCCTCATGGACTTGATGATGCCGGTGATGAGCGGGTTCGAGGCGGCCCGCATCATCCGCGGCCTGGACAGGGCGGACGCGCCCAAGGTGCCCATCATTGCCCTGTCGGCCAACGCGTTTGAGGAGGACATCACCATGGCGAAGGATGCCGGGATGAACGAGCATCTGGCGAAACCTGTGGATATAGGCGGGATGTTCAGGGTGATGCGGCGGCTGACAGGGAGCCTTTAAGGCAGGGCTTTGAGGAGTTCTGCCATAAGAGCGTGTCTCCGGGTGTGAAAAGAGCGTGGAATCCCAATATGAACTGGACAAAAAAGTCTCTTTCTACCGGCGGCAGTTGGGTACGGCATTCCAGGACTTCAATATCTATGCCGCTTCCCTGGCAGAGAATGTCTGCATGGGAGAGGAGGCGGACGGGGACAGGCTCCAGCGAAATCAGTGGAAAATTCTTTGCACATGGCGCATGCGGGATTGAAAGCGAAAGCGGTTTATGATAAAATATTTCATGAAATGGAATCAGCAATATGGAGGCAATGTATCATGAAATTTCTTGTGAACCGCAAACTGGCCACCCGAATCGGTATCATTACCACAGGCATCACTCTGGCTGGGATGCTCCTGCTGTGGCGCACCGTATCCGACAGAGTCTCGGACATCGTCAGGAACGACATCACCAACCAGATGACAGACGCCGTGGAATCCAGGGCCGCCATCATCAATGACTATGTATCCTCTGCGGAGGAATATATGACAGCCTTTGCGCTGGGAAAGGAAGTGCACAGCCTGCTGATGGAGCCGGAGGATGCGGGGCTGCTGGAGAGCGTCCAGAAGTATACTGAGGACTTCGCCGCCGTCAAAGGCATTTTCGAGGGACTCTACATCGCCACACCCGAGACATATGTCCTGACCCATACCTCCCAGCAGGCCATAGGCATCACCACCCGCACCGGAGAATCCCTGGAGATGTTCCAGGACACCATCTTGGCCAGGGAGCAGCTGACCAACTCAGGCATCATGAAGTCTCCCGGCACGGGCAGCATGATACTTTCCATGTACTATCCCATATTTGAAGACGGGGGCTGCATCGGCTACGTGGGGGCAGGCGTCTTTGCAGACAGGCTGATGGATGTTCTGCTGGGGCTGGACATCAAGGGGCTGCCGGGCAGCGAATACGTCTTCCTGAATGTGGACACGGGCGTCTATCTGTATCATGAGGAGGAAGAGCTGCTGAATACGGAGACCACGGACAGCGGCTATCAGGAAATCATCCGCAGGATCAAGACGGACGGCGACACCCAGGCGGGCACCTACACCTATGAGGACGAAAACGGCGTGGAGCAGCTGGTGGTATACAAATATCTGAAAGACCGCGGATGGGTCTTCATGGTCCGCGACAGCACGGCGGAGGTATTCGGAGCCGTAGCCGAGGTGCGGGTGGCGGTAGGCACCCTATGCGCCGCTGTGGCGGTCGTCATCATCCTGGTGACGCTCCTGATTCTGTATCGCCAGGGGAGAGAGTTGATGGCTGTGGAGAGGGCCATCCGGCACCTGGGCAGTCTGAAACTTTCCGCCGACAGGGAACTGGAGGCGTTTTACGGCAGAAAGGACGAAATCGGCATGATAGCGCAGACCATCCATGACGTCTGCGACTATCTGCGCAAGACCGTGGAGGACATGGGGCGGATTCTGGGAGAGATGGCGGATGGGAACATTGCCGTTGACGTTGCCAGGAACGAGACATTCTACATAGGCGATTTCAGGATTCTGGCGGAGAGCCTGAAGACGATTCGAACCAATCTGACCGAGCTGATGCGGAACATCTCCGGCATCTCCAGCCAGGTGGACACAGGCGCGGAGCAGCTCTCGGAGAGCGTCCACACCCTATCTGAGGGAGCCGTGGAGCAGTCCGCGTCCGTGGAGGGCCTGGCAGCCAATGTGACAGAGATTACGGCCCAGATAAAGGACAGCAACCTCTGCTGCCACAATGCCAGCGAACTGGTGGACAAGGCCAACGGCTATGCTGTGGAGGCCGATGCCAAAATGGCCCAGCTGAAAGTGGCCACAGAGAACATCGAGCAGTCCTCTGCAAAGATAGGAAGCATCATAAAGACCATCGAAGACATCGCCTTTCAGACCAATATCCTGGCCCTGAACGCCGCTGTGGAGGCTGCCCACGCCGGCGAGGCAGGCAGGGGTTTTGCCGTGGTGGCGGACGAGGTCCGCAGCCTGGCCGCCGAGTCCGGGGAGGCTGTCCAGAGTACCAGCGTCCTGATCGGAGGCTCGGTGGAGGATGTGAAAACCGGGACGATGGCGGCGGGGGATGTGATTTCCGCGGTGCAGATTATCAATGAATGCATCCAGTCCATCAAGACGCTCATGGACGACATCTCCCTTGCAAGCGCTCGACAGTCGGATATGATCGTATCCGTGGAAGAGGGCATCCGGGAAATCGAGAGGGTGGTACAGACGAATTCCTCTGTGGCGGAGGAAAGCGCCGCGGTCTCCAGAGAGCTGTCCGACCAGGCCAGGACCCTGAACGGCCTGATTGGCAAATTCCGGATTCAGTGAGACTTTTATATGGACAGCCATAAGGACGCCTGCCGGGAAAATGGCAGACGTCCTTTTTTCTGACAGGACAGGAAGGATTCTGCAGGAGGGGATGCATGGCAGCAGGGGAGGACAGACATGTATAAGATTGCAATCTGCGACGATGAGGACGCGCTGATCAAGGAGCTGAAAGACGGCTTACAGAGATACGCGGCAGAGACGGGAAAGGAGTTCTGCTATTTCGCCTTTCATGACGGAGGCGAGCTGCTGCAGGCATATCAGCCCGATTACGACCTGATATTCATGGACATAAAGATGGAAAAGCTGGACGGCCTGAAGACCGCGGAGCGGATCCGCCGGATGGACAGCGCGGTGGGGCTGATTTTCCTGACTTCCCTGAAACAGTATGTGTGGAAGGGCTATGAATACGGCGCGGTGAACTATCTGCTCAAGCCTGTGAAGTACAGCGTGCTGAAGATGGAGCTGGACCGGTATTTTGCACGTTACCAGGGAAAAGAGGAGCCATATCTGCATTTTGCCAATGACAGCGGCAAGTACAGGGTACCGTACAAAAGCATACGGTACGCCGAGACGGAAAGGCGCAATGTCATGGTGCACTTCGAGGATCGGGAGCAGGTGGTCTACAAGAACATGAAGGAGATTTCCGCCCTGCTTTGCTCTCAGCCCCAGTTCGCCCGCAGCCACCAGAGCTTCGTGGTGAACCTGTCCTACATCAAAGGCATCGAGGGGCTGGAGGCGATCCTGACCACCGGAGAGCGCATCCCCATCAGCCAGCCCAGGCGCAAGGACTTCATGGTGAGGATGGCGGACTACTGGGGGGACATGCTGTAAGGCCCGGCCCGGAATCTGCAGCCAGAGGAGATTAGGGAGTCGGGAACCTGCCCTCCGGAGATTAGAATCTGCGCTCCTGGTATTAGAATCTGCGTCCTCCCTTGTATCTTTTTCCGGAAGGGATATGATGTGCTTAGAATCTTAAACCAGGAGGAACTGATATGACGATTTTAAGAGCATCCCATCTGAAAAAATACTATGGCAGGGACGAAAGCCTCGTGAAGGCCCTGGACGATGTGAGCCTGTCCGTGGAGAGCGGGCAGTTCGTGGCGATCATCGGTACATCGGGCAGCGGAAAGTCCACCCTGCTGAATATGCTGGGGGGCCTGGATGTCCCCACTTCCGGCGCGGTGCAGGTAGAGGATGAGAGCATGGAGAAGATGACGGAGGAACAGCTCACGGTGTTCCGCCGCAGGCGGATCGGCTTCATCTTCCAGAACTATAACCTCATCCCCTATCTCACGGCCTATGAGAACATCGTGCTGCCCCTGCGCCTGGACGGGAAGCAGGAGGACATGGCGTTCCTGGAGGAGATCGCGCGCTTCCTGGAGCTGGACGGGAAGCTGGCCAATTACCCCAGCCATCTTTCGGGAGGCCAGCAGCAGAGGGTGGCCATCGCAAGAGCCCTGGTGTCCAAGCCCGCGATCATCCTGGCGGATGAGCCCACGGGCAATCTGGACAGCCGCACCAGCGATAAGGTGATTGACCTGTTGAAGGCCACCAGCGGGAAATTCCGTCAGACCATCGTGATGATCACCCACGATCAGGAGATCGCCCGGAAAGCGGATGTGCGGATACGCATCGAGGACGGCAGGATCCAGGCACAGGAGGTGGGGGCATGAGGGGCGGAAAAGTGACGGGGAGGATGATTTCCGATATGGCCAGGGAGAGCCTGCGGGCCAGCCGCATGCGCAATGCTTTCGTGGCGGTGACGATTGCCCTGGCCTCTGCCCTGCTGACGGCCATCTTACTGTTCGCCCTGGGCCAGAAGGAGCTGGAGCGGGAGGCCCTGTCCCACAGACAGCAGGTGAGCTACTATGAGCTTGCCCCGGAACAGCTGGAGCTGCTGGAAGGGGATGGGCGCATCGCGTACCAGATACAGGTGAAATCGGGCATCCTCTCGGAGACAGAGGGCTTCGGAGTGGTCCCCCGCTATGTCAGCGGGCTATCGGACGAAATCCAGGCGGGGGAGCTGGAGAGCGGCAGGCTGCCCGAAGCGCCGGACGAAATCGCGGTCCAGGGCGCCATGCTGGAAAAGATGGGACTGCCGCCGTCTGTGGGCAGCAGCCTGTCCCTGACCTTTTATGACGGAAACGAAGAGACATTCACCGTGACGGGTATCCTGAAAGGCGGCGAAGAGACGAAGCAGTTCAATGTATTCCTGTCCCGCAGCTATGCGGAAAACGGCAGCCAGTTGAAAGATATACCATATGAAGTGCATGCCAAGCTCCGGGACGCGAACGGCATGTCCGCCGGGGAATGCCGGGAGCTGATGTACGCCATCGGCCGGGACGCAGGGGTGGAGCGCAAATACGTGATGCCCTCCAGGGCATTCCTGGACTCCCTCTCCTTCAACAGCCAGTCCGTGATGATTTACGGCATGGTGGGGGCGGTGATTCTGCTGGCCTGCATTTTGGTAATCTACGGGGTGTTCTATCTGTCCGT
>CAMQOJ010000076.1 GCA_947003375.1 uncultured Lachnospiraceae bacterium | reverse complement strand
AAACCGAGTACCACAAGATCGACAAGACCAGAGGCATGGACGTCATCATTGTGACCACCGCGAAGACCGATGAGGAAGCGCGCGAGCTGTTGACATTGTTCAATATGCCTTTCGCAAAACAATAAGGAGGTAGATTTCACATGGCTAAGACATCGTTGAAGATTAAACAGCAGCGTAAACCCAAGTTCTCCACACAGGCTTACACACGTTGCAGGATTTGCGGCCGTCCCCATGCTTACTTGAGAAAGTACGGCATCTGCAGGGTCTGCTTCCGCGAACTGGCATACAAGGGACAGATACCCGGGGTCAAGAAGGCGAGCTGGTAAAGGCGGTTCAAGTAGCCAGGCAGGTTGCTCGCCTGCAAGCTGGTAAGAAGGAGGAAAATACAATGACATTGAGCGATCCTATTGCAGATATGCTTACAAGAATCCGTAACGCAAATGCTGCCAAGCATGATACAGTAGATATCCCTGCTTCCAAGATGAAGCTGGCCATTGCCCAGATTCTGTTCGATGAGGGATATATCACGAAATATGACGTTATCGATGACGGCAACTTCAAGGCCATCCATATCACCCTGAAGTATGGCGCCGACAAGAGCGAGAAGATCATCTCCGGCATCAAGAGGATCTCCAAGCCGGGCCTGCGCGTGTACGCGGGTAAGGACGAACTGCCCAGAGTGCTGGGGGGCTTGGGGATAGCCATCATTTCCACCAACCAGGGCGTGATCACCGACAAAAAGGCGAGAGAGCTGAACGTGGGCGGTGAGGTACTGGCTTTCGTTTGGTAAAAGCGTGCAAAGATTTTCTAAGTCAGTAAAGGACACTGACTAAGAAAATCTACGGTTTCGCAGAGCGAAACCTATGCACAAACCGCTAAAGCAGTTAGAAGAATGCCAAGGGCGGGCATTCTTCCGGATTTGCGGCAGTTGTGTGCGATATCATGGAAGAAGTGCATTCCATGGAAGAAGCGTATACCATGGAAGATTGTTTTTTATAATATATAGGAGGTACGGGCATGTCACGTATAGGTAGAATGCCAATCGCGGTTCCCGCAGGCGTAACTGTGGAAATTGCAGAAAATAACAAGGTGACCGTAAAGGGTCCCAAGGGCACTCTGGAGAGAGTTCTGCCCTCTGAAATGGAAATCAAGATGGAGGGCGCGGTGATTCATGTAAGCAGGCCCAATGACCTGAAGAAGATGAAATCCCTTCACGGCCTGACCAGGACCCTCATCAACAATATGGTGGTAGGCGTCACCCAGGGGTATGAGAAGAAGCTGGAGGTCAACGGCGTAGGCTACAGGGCCGCCAAGGCCGGCAAGAAGCTGACCCTGAACCTCGGATACTCCCACCCTGTGGAGATGGAAGACCCTGAGGGCATCGAGTCCGTGGTAGAGGGCACCAATGTCATCGTCGTCAAGGGCATCGATAAAGAGAAGGTCGGCCAGTTCGCCGCTGAGATCAGGGACAAGAGGAGACCTGAGCCTTACAAGGGCAAGGGTATCAAGTATGCCGATGAGGTCATCAGGCGCAAGGTTGGTAAGACCGGTAAGAAATAACAGATAAGGAGAGTATGAAGATGGTTAACAAGAAATCAAGAAAAGAAGTACGTGTGAAAAAACACATGAGAATTCGTAACCGCTTCAGTGGCACTGCCGCAAGGCCCCGCCTGGCAGTCTTCAGAAGCAATAATCATATGTATGCTCAAATTATCGATGATACTGTTGGGAATACATTAGTATCCGCTTCCACCCTTGAGAAGGATATCAAGGCAGAGCTTGGGAAGACCAATGACGTCGCTGCGGCAAAATATATTGGTACCGTCATTGCCAAAAGGGCAGTGGAAAAAGGCATCACGACTGTCGTCTTTGACAGAGGCGGCTATATATATCACGGTAAAGTTGCAGCATTAGCTGACGCAGCCAGAGAAGCTGGCCTGGAATTCTAGGAAAGGAAGAGGAATACACCATGAAACAAACAATCATAGATGCAAGCCAGTTCGAGCTGAACGACAAGGTCGTAGCCATCAAGCGTGTCGCCAAGACTGTCAAGGGCGGACGCAACATGCGCTTCACCGCTCTGGTAGTGGTGGGCGACGGCAACGGCCATGTGGGCGCAGGGCTCGGCAAGGCTGTCGAGATTCCGGAAGCTATCCGCAAGGGGAAGGAAGACGCCATGAAGCATCTGGTGCAGGTCGCGCTGGATGAGAACAGCTCCATCACCCATGACTTTATGGGCAAGTACGGTTCCGCCAACGTCCTGCTCAAGAGGGCTCCCGAAGGTACAGGTATCATCGCAGGCGGCCCTGCACGTGTGGTGTGCGAGCTCGCGGGCATCAAGAACATCCGTACCAAGTCCCTTGGCTCCAACAACAAGCAGAACGTTGTCCTTGCGACGATCACTGGCCTGAGCCAGTTGAAATCCCCTGAGGAAGTGGCAAGGAGCCGTGGCAAATCCGTTGAAGAGGTATTGGCATAAGCAGTCTTTATGCTGATGCGGTAGAAAGGAGAGCAACAATGGCAGACACAGATAAGAAATTGAAGATTACTTTGGTAAGGTCCACCATCGGCGCCGTTGCGAAGAACAAGGCGATCGTCGAATCCATGGGACTCCGCAAGATCGGCAGGTCTATCATCCTTCCTGACAATGCCGCTACGAGAGGACAGATTCGCCGGGTAGCCCATTTGCTGAAAGTGGAAGAAGTATAGTCGAAAAGGAGGTGTACGAGATGGATTTATCCAATTTAAGACCCGCAGAAGGTTCCAAGCATCATGAGTTCAGGAGAGGCCGCGGACATGGATCGGGAAACGGCAAGACCGCCGGTAAGGGGCACAAGGGCCAGAAGGCACGTTCCGGAGCACCCAGGATTGGGTTCGAGGGCGGCCAGATGCCTCTGTACAGACGTATCCCCAAGAGAGGCTTTAACAATATCAATTCCAAGGAAATCATTGCCATTAATTTGAGCGATTTAGAGCGTTTCGAGGACGGTTCCACCGTAGATGTGAATACGCTGCTGGAGGCCGGCATCATCAAGAAGCGCGGGGATGGCGTAAAGGTCCTCGGGGACGGAAAATTTACCAAAAAGCTCAATGTCAAGGTAGACGCGTACAGTGCATCCGCAAAAGAAAAGATTGAGGCGCTTGGTGGAACAGCAGAGGTGATGTAATGCTTACGACGCTGAAGAACGCATTCAAAATTAAAGAGCTTAGAGACAAGATTCTCTTTACCTTCGCCATGCTGGTTGTGATCCGCATAGGATCACAGCTGCCTGTGCCGGGGGTGAACGGGGAATACTTCAGAAACTGGTTCGCGGCTCAGTCCGACGGGACTTTCAGCTTCTTTGATGCGGTTACGGGCGGTTCGTTCATCAATATGTCCATTTTGGCCCTGAACATCACGCCGTACATCACATCCTCCATCATCATGCAGCTGCTCACCATTGCAATCCCCAAGCTGGAGGAGATGCAGCGGGACGGCGAGGATGGAAGAAAGAAGATTGCCGCCATCACCAGATATGTGACGGTAGGCCTGGCGCTGATTCAGTCCACGGCCATGGCCATCGGCTTCGGCAGACAGGGATATCTGATTCAGTACAATGCTCTGAACGTGATTTGCGCCATCGCCACTCTTACCGCGGGCAGTGCGTTCCTGATGTGGGTAGGCGAGCGGATTACCGAGAACGGCATCGGAAACGGCATATCCATCGTCCTGGTGATCAATATCATCTCCAGGCTGCCCGAGGATCTGGGCAATCTGTTCCAGCAGTTCGTTTTCGGCAAGGCTCCGGCAACGGCAGTGCTTGCAGTGGTAATCATATTCGCGATCATCGTTGCCATGGTGGTGATGGTCATCGTCCTGAACGACGGCGTCCGCCGGATTCCCGTGCAGTACGCCAACAAGATGCAGGGCAGGAAGATGATGGGAGGCCAGAGCTCCAACATTCCGCTGAAGGTCAATACCGCGGGCGTCATCCCGGTGATCTTCGCGCAGTCGCTTCTGTCCCTTCCCGGCTATATTTCCTCATTTGCGGGATATAACGGCACAGGCGTCTGGAGCGAGATCCTGAAATACCTGAACGCGGGCAACTGGTGCAATCCCAGCCAGATATGGTATTCCGTGGGACTGTTGTTTTATATCGCAATGATCATATTCTTTGCGTACTTTTATACTTCCATTACCTTCAATCCCCTGATGATTGCCGACAACATGAAGAAGCAGAGCGGCTTCATTCCCGGCATCAGGCCCGGAAAGCCTACCAGCGATTATCTGAACAAGGTACTGAACTACATCGTGTTCATCGGCGCCATAGGCCTGACGATTATCGCAGTGCTGCCGTATATCTTCAGCGGCGTGTTCAAGGCGACGGTGTCCTTCGGCGGCACCAGCCTTATCATCATCGTCAGCGTCATCCTGGAGACCATGAAGCAGGTGGAGTCGCAGATGCTGGTTCGCAATTACAAGGGCTTCCTGGAGAAATAAGAGGCCGGCCAAAGGGAAGGCTGGGGCATGGAGCTTACAGAAGGGGCTTTCCCAAAATGGGGAAAGCTCCTTTTTATAAAATGTTTTAACAGAATAATGTTATCGGTTTTACGATATTGCATATGGAGGCAGATAATGAAGATCATCATGTTGGGAGCGCCGGGTGCCGGAAAGGGAACCCAGGCGAAAATGATAGCGGAAAAATACGGGATTCCCCATGTATCCACAGGGGACATCTTCCGGGCGAACATCAAGAACGGCACGGAGCTGGGCAAAGAGGCGAAGCAGTATATGGACCAGGGCCTCCTGGTTCCGGATGAGCTGACAGTGAAGATCCTGCTGGACCGGGTGGCCCAGGAGGACTGCAAAAACGGCTATGTGCTGGACGGCTTCCCCAGGACCATTCCCCAGGCCGAAGTGCTGGACGAGGCGCTTGGGAAGCTGGGAGAGGAGATCGACTACGCGGTGGACGTGGACGTGCCGGACGAGAATATCGTAAAGAGGATGTCCGGCAGGCGGGCATGCCTGAAGTGCGGGGCCACCTACCATGTGGAGCATATCCCGCCTAAGAAAGAGGGAGTCTGCGACAGCTGCGGCTCCGAGCTGGTGCTGCGGGACGACGACAGGCCGGAGACGGTGCAGAACCGCCTGAAGGTGTACCATGACCAGACCCAGCCCCTGATCGAATATTATACCGGGAAGGGCGTGCTGCGGACCGTGGACGGGACCATGGATATGCAGGATGTGTTCCGGAGCATCGTAGAGATATTAGGATAGGAAGTGCCTCGTCATGGCGATTATAATCAAGACAGAAGAACAGATCGGGCTGATCCGGGAATCCTGCAGGCGGCTGGCCATAGTGCACAAGGAGCTGGAGGAGATGATACGCCCCGGCATCTCCACGAGGGAGATCGACATCAAGGGGGACAGCCTGATCAGGAAGATGGGGGGGATTCCGAATTTCCTCCATTACAACGGATTTCCCGCCAGCATCTGCGTGTCCGTGAACGATGAGGTGGTGCATGGCATTCCCAGCAGGCACCGCATCCTGCAGGAGGGCGATATCGTCAGCCTGGACGCGGGGATGATCTATAAGGGGTATCATTCCGACGAGGCCAGGACCCACGGCGTGGGCCAGATCAGCCCCGAGGCCCGCAGGCTCATCGACGCCACCAGGGAGAGCTTCTTCGAAGGCATAAAGAAGGCAAAGGCCGGGAACCGGCTCTTTGAGATATCCAATGCCATCGCGGCGTATATAAAGCCCTACGGCTACGGCATCGTGCGCGACCTGGTGGGCCACGGCGTGGGGACTAAGCTCCATGAGGATCCCCAGATCCCCAACTTCGCGCAGATAAAGCGGGGGCCAAAGCTCCGCCCGGGAATGACGCTGGCCGTGGAGCCTATGATCAATATGGGCAGGGCGGACGTGGAATGGCTGGACGACGACTGGACTGTAGTCACAGAGGACGGCTCCCTGTCGGCCCACTATGAGAACACCATCCTGATAACGGATGGAGAGCCTGAGATCCTGACGAGATGCTAGCGCGTCCTGCAGGCGGCGGAAAGGGACGGATATTCGTATGATAGGACAGTTTGCGACCTCGAAGGCCGGACATGATAAGGGACGATTATATGTAGTCGTGGGCCAGGAGGATGACTTCGTATACCTCAGCGACGGAAGGCTGAAAGGCCCCGACCGGCCGAAAAAGAAGCGCAGGAAGCATATACAGCCGATAAATGCGCAGGTGGAAGACAGCCTGCAGGAGAGGCTGCGGGCCGGGGAAAAGGTATACCCGGAGGAAATCAAATATGCGTTGAAGCAATATTTGTCATGAATGTATGAGCAATCAATAAAATTTGGAGGGGACATATGTCTAAAAGTGATGTAATCGAAATCGAGGGTACTGTGGTAGAGAAGCTTCCGAACACCATGTTCCAGGTGGAGCTGGAAAACGGACACAGGGTGCTTGCGCATATCAGCGGCAAGCTGCGCCAGAACTTCATCCGTATCCTTCCCGGGGACAGGGTGACCCTGGAGCTGTCGCCCTACGATTTGACCAAGGGGCGCATCATCTGGAGAGATAAATGATTGGGAAGAGACGCTTTCTGTGGATTGTCCGAAAAATATGATTCGGATAATCATAAAAAACAGTTGCAAACAAGCCTTTCCCATGTTATAATACAAAATGGTCTTTTTTGAAAGGAGGGTTTGAGATGAAGGTTAGATCATCAGTAAAACCAATGTGCGAAAAGTGCAAGATCATCAAGAGAAAAGGACGCATCAGAGTTATCTGCGAGAATCCGAAACACAAGCAGAGGCAGGGATAATCACCGCATGAGCGCAGTCTTTTTCGGAGGACTGCGGCATGTCAAGTGAGTTCTTGTCCTGTTTTTATGCGCGGCTGAACCGATGGGCGGGCAGTTTTGGCCTGTACATTGATTAACATAGAACTGGGATAGGGCTTACAGGAGATTACTTCTTGATACCAGGACGAAAAGATATTCTAAGGCGTCAAAGGACGCCGCCTAAGAATATCTATGTTTCGTCCGCAAGAAACGCGCGGGCGCGTTTCTTGCAGGGTTGAAGCAGTTTGTTCTGGAAAGATCGGATGGATCAGAGAAATGGATGAGTGTCCGGTTGGGTGGAAGCCCCAATCAATTAGTAACAGAAAATGGAGGAAATTTAAATGGCTCGTATCGCAGGTGTTGACTTACCCAGAGAGAAACGTATCGAAATCGGACTGACCTATGTCTATGGGATCGGCAGGACCACCTCTAACAAGATTCTGAAGGAGGCGGGCGTGAATCCCGATACCAGAGTCAGGAATATCACCGATGATGAGGTGAAGAGGATTTCCGAGGCTATCGAGAAGCTCGGCGTAACGGTGGAGGGCGACCTGAGACGTGAAATCGCCCTGAACATCAAGCGTCTGCAGGAAATCGGATGCTATCGCGGAATCCGTCATCGTAAGGGCCTGCCTGTTCGCGGTCAGAACACCAAGAACAACGCCAGGACCCGCAAGGGACCCAAGAGGACCGTTGCAAACAAGAAAAAGTAAGATTCAGTGAGTAATGCGTAACTGTAGAATGATGAGAAAGTAGGTTAGTTTAAAATGGCGAAACAAGTTGCAAAAAAAGTGACAAAAAAGCGCGTTAAGAAAAACGTTGAACGCGGACAGGCACATATCCAGTCTTCCTTTAACAATACCATTGTTACGCTGACGGATACACAGGGGAATGCCTTAAGCTGGGCAAGTGCCGGTGGTCTGGGATTTAGAGGTTCAAGGAAATCTACTCCGTATGCGGCTCAGATGGCCGCAGAGACAGCTACGAAGGCGGCTCTGGTGCATGGGCTGAAATCAGTCGATGTATTCGTGAAGGGCCCCGGTTCAGGCCGTGAGGCTGCTATCAGGGCGCTCTCCGCATGTGGCCTGGAGGTAGTGAGCATCCGTGACGTGACCCCTGTCCCCCACAATGGATGCAGGCCTCCCAAGCGCCGTCGTGTATAGTTAACGAAATATCGTTGGAAGAAGGTGCTTTTTGGGCACTGTAAACAAACAGGAAAGTTGAGGAAAATAGAAAATGGCAGTAAATCGTGTACCCGTATTGAAGAGATGCAGGGCTTTGGGCCTGGAGCCTTCCTACCTGGGCTATGACAAGAAGTCCAAGAGGCAGAATCTGAGAGCAGGCAAGAAGGTAAGCGAGTATGGCTTACAGCTCCGCGAGAAGCAGAAGGCAAAATTCATCTACGGCGTTCTGGAGAAGCCTTTCCGGAACTATTACAAGAAAGCCGACAGGATGAAGGGGATGACCGGTGAGAACCTGATGGTCATGCTGGAGAGAAGACTGGACAACGTGGTGTTCCGTATGGGATTCGCCAGGACCAGGAGAGAGGCGAGACAGGTAGTGGGCCATAAGCACATCCTTGTGAACGGCAAGAAGGTGAACATTCCCTCCTATCTGATCAAAGCCGGCGATGTAATCGAGCTCACCGAAAAGGCCAGATCCATGAACCGGTATAAAGAGATTGTGGAGGTGACCGGCGGCAGGCTGGTGCCCGAATGGATGGAATCGGATATGGAGAATCTGAAAGGAACGATCAGGAATCTCCCTACCAGAGAGATGATCGATGTCCCTGTGAACGAAATGCTTATTGTCGAGTTGTACTCCAAGTAAGCCCTGCTGGCCTCTGAGGCCATATCCCTACCGCAGATGGGAGGGATATGGCTTTGGAGCGCTTGTGTATTATAAAACAAAAAAAGGAGGGTATTCGAGTGTTTGAGTTTGAGAGACCCAATATTGAGGTTGCTGAGATTTCAGAAGACAAGAAGTATGGCAGATTCACAGTAGAGCCCCTGGAAAGAGGCTATGGTATCACCCTTGGCAATTCTTTGCGCAGAATCATGCTTTCCTCTCTGCCCGGCGCTGCGGTGAGCCAGATCAAAATCGAAGGCGTGCTGCACGAGTTCAGCGGTGTGCCCGGCGTCAAGGAAGATGTGACGGAGATCATCATGAACATCAAGAGCCTCGCCATCAAGAACAGCAGCGAGACCAATGAAGCCAAGACTGCATACATTGAATACGAAGGCGAAGGAATCGTACATGCTTCTGACATTCAGGCAGACCAGGATATCGAGATTCTGAACCCGGATTTGGTAATTGCCACACTCAGCGGCAAGGATGCCAAGCTCTACATCGAGCTGACCATCACCAAGGGCCGTGGCTATGTAAGCGCCGATAAGAACAAACACGAGGATTTACCGATTGGTGTGATTGCAATCGATTCTATATACACGCCTGCTGAGAGAGTAAATGTTTCGGTAGAGAATACCCGCGTGGGGCAGATTACCGATTACGATAAGCTGACACTGGATGTATTTACCAACGGGACGCTGGCTCCCGATGAGGCAGTGAGCCTTGCGGCCAAGGTGCTGAGCGAGCATTTGAGCCTCTTCATCGATCTGTCCGAGAACGCCAAGACCGCCGAGGTCATGGTGGAGAAGGAGGACGATGAGAGGGAGAAGGTGCTGGAGATGAGCATCGATGAGCTGGAGCTCTCCGTCCGTTCCTACAACTGCCTGAAGAGGGCAGGCATCAACACAGTGGAGGAGCTGTGCAACAAGACATCGGAGGACATGATGAAGGTCCGCAACCTGGGACGGAAGTCCCTGGAAGAGGTGCTGGCGAAGCTGAAAGAGCTGGGCCTGCAGCTTAACCCAAGTGAAGAGTAAAGTGTGCTAAATCAGAGACTGTGTAAGAAAGATAATCTGCGGGCGGTAAATCCAAAGGGTGCGCCTGCGGCTCATCTCTAAATGGAAATCAGAGTGCCGCGGAGCAAGCGGCTATACTCGGCGAGTAAGACCAAAAGGCATGGCCGGGTGTACCATGAAAGGAGAAAGGAAACAATTATGGCAAAGTACAGGAAATTAGGCAGGACATCACCCCAGAGGAAGGCGCTCCTGAGAAATCAGGTGACAGCTCTTCTGTATCACGGGAAAATCGTCACCACCGAGGCGAGGGCCAAGGAAGTCAGGAAGATCGCGGAGCATCTGATCACACTGGCCGTCAGGGAGAGGGACAACTACGACACAGTCACCGTTACCGCCAAGGTTCCGGTGAAGGATAAGGACGGCAAGCGCGTCAAGGAAGTGATCGACGGCAAGCGCGTCACCAAATTCGAGAACGTGGAGAAGGAAATCAAGAAGGACCGCCCTTCCAGGCTGCACGCAAGGCGTCAGATTCTGAAAGTGCTGTATCCTGTAGTATACGTTCCCACAGAGGCAGCGGGCCGCAAGAGGAACACCAAAGAGGTGGATTTGGTGGCGAAAATGTTCGATGAGTATGGCCCTAAGTACGCAAACCGCAACGGCGGCTATACCAGGATTATTAAGAAGGGCCTCCGCAAGGGCGATGCCGCCATGGAAGTCATTCTGGAGCTTGTTTAATAGCAGTATTTGATATATAGAAAAAGGGGGAGCCAATGGGAGATCATTGGTTCCCTTTTTACACAGGGAGCGATTATGAAACTCTTTCAGTATAACAAGGATGACGTAAAGAAGACTCTGGACATGGCATGGCCCGCGATACTGGAGTCGTTTTTCGCCGCGTTCGCGGGCCTGGTGGACTCCCTGATGGTGAGCTCCATGGGCTCCTACGCGGTGGCGGCGGTGGGACTGACCACCCAGCCCAAATTCGTGGGGCTATCCCTGTTCATCGCCGCAAATGTGTCCATATCGGCTTTGGTGGCCAGGCGGAAGGGCCAGGGCAAGCGGGAGGAGGCGAACCAGATCTTCTCCACCTTCCTGGTGTTCATCCTGGCGATGGCCATCGCCGTCAGCGTCCTGATGGTGGCGCTGGCCGACCCTATCATCCGGCTCTGCGGCTCCGAGGAGCTCACCCATGACAGCGCGGTGCTGTATTTCAGGATCATCATGGGCGGCATGATCTTCAACTGCGTCCAGATGGGCATCAACTCCGCGCAGCGGGGCGCGGGCAACACCCGCATCACCATGCGCACCAACCTGGTGTCCAATACGGTGAATATCCTGTTCAACTACCTGCTGATCGGCGGGCATCTGGGCTTTCCCGCCCTGGGGATCAGGGGAGCGGCCCTGGCCACCGTGCTGGGAACCGTGGTGTCCAGCGTCATGAGCGTGATGTCCGTATGGAAGGACGACAATTTCGTAAGCATTCCCTACATAATAAAGGAGCGGATCAGGCCTGCCATGGAGGCCCTGAAGAACATCATCAAGGTGGGCTACAGCGTCTTCGCGGAGCAGATCCTCATGCGCATCGGCTTCATGCTGACGGCCATCATGGCGGCGAACCAGGGGACTGCGGCCATGGCGGCCCATCAGGTGGGGATGAATATCATGGGGCTGTCCTTCTCCTTCGGGGACGGCCTGCAGGCCACGGCGGTAGCCCTGATCGGATTCAGCCTGGGGGCAAAGGAGCCGGAGCGGGCCAGGCAATACGGCAAGACCTGCCGGATGATAGGCACCGTGATTTCGGTGGCTCTGGCCGTCATCTATTTCTTTGGGGCGCGGGCCCTCATGGAGCTTTTCTTTGCGGAAGAAGAGATCGTGGAGATCGGCATAGACATCATGCATATCATCATCTTCGTGGTCATCCTGCAGATTGCACAGGTAATCTATATGGGATGCCTGCGGGGGGCGGGGGATACGCTGTACACGGCGATCGCCTCCACCATCAGCGTCACTTTGGTGAGGACATTGGGCTCCTATTTCTTCGGCTATGTGCTGAACCTGGGGATAGCGGGCATCTGGGTGGGGGTGATTGCGGACCAACTGTCCCGGTTCCTCTTCGCCAGCATCCGGTTCCGCCGGGGGAAGTGGACGGAGATCAGGATCTAGGGAGCGGCGGGCTCCAGGGTTTTCTGGAAGTGCT
>CAMQOJ010000075.1 GCA_947003375.1 uncultured Lachnospiraceae bacterium | reverse complement strand
GAATATAGACGGTCTGGCGGCTGAGGAAGCGGATGGCAATGAGGATGGCGAGGCATTGCCGGGGACTGCGGGAGATGAAGGCAGTGATGAGAAGACAGATGCGACATCGAATGCTGGCACAGATAGCGGCAGCGGCGAAAACGTGGAAGAGGCCGGAGATGCGGCAGATGACGGATCGGGTGATGAAGTGACGGGGAATCCGTCTGTGGCAGAGGATGAAGAGGGTAATCTTGAAATGCCGGATGACGCTTTGGAAGATTTGGAAGAGATGCCTGTGGATGGCTCGGTAGAGGGGGAGAAGCCAGAAGACGAAAACGAGGTACAGAGTGATGGGGAGACTCTGCAGACGGATGGTAGCAGCTCAGAAGAGGATGGGCTGGACGTAGAGACAGAGTCCGGGCAGCCTTTAGCTGAAGATTTGCCTGTGGTCTATGCGGAGAATATCGTAGCTAGTGGTGCGGATGGGAATTTAACATGGACGCTTGATTCGGATGGGTTGCTGACCATAAGTGGGACGGGGGATTTTAGCAGGGATCAGAATGGCAACTTCAATTTGTGGGGAGATTACAGGAATTCCATTACTTCGGCAAAGGTTGATGTAACGGGGATGACTGATGCGAGTTATATGTTTAATTCGTGCTATGATTTGGCCAGCGTGGATTTGAGCGGCTTCGATACCAGTAATGTGACAGACATGAGGCTTATGTTTGGAGAATGTTATAGCCTGACGAGCGTGGATTTGAGCGGCTTCGATACCAGCAATGTGACAGACATGGGGTTTATGTTTGGAGAATGTCGTAGCTTGACAAGCCTGGATTTGAGCAGCTTTGACACCAGCAACGTGACAAGGATGGATTTAATGTTTTCTGGCTGTCGTAGTCTGGCAAGCTTGGATTTAAGCAGCTTTGATACCAGCAATGTGACAAGGATGGATGCAATGTTTTCTGACTGTAGCAGCCTGACGGATTTGGATTTGAGCAGCTTTGACACCGGTAATGTGACGACGATGGAGGGTATGTTTTACGGTTGTAACAGCCTGATAAATCTGGATTTGAACAGCTTTGACACCGGCAATGTGATAACGATGAATGCTATGTTTAATAACTGTACCGGTTTAACAAATGTGGACGTAAGCGGCTTTGATACCAGCAGCGTGACAGTGATGTCGGCTATGTTTCATAACTGCAGCAGCCTGACGGATTTGGATTTAAGTAGCTTTGAGACCAGCAATGTTACGGATATGCAGTTTATGTTCTCAGGCGGTAGCAGCTTGACAAGTTTGGATTTGAGCAGTTTCGATACCAGCAATGTGACGAATATGAGAGAAATGTTTTCTGGCTGCCGGGGGCTGGCAAGCCTGAATTTGAGCAGTTTTGACACCAGCAATGTGGGAACTATGTGGTATATGTTTTATGGTTGTAGCAGCCTGATGAGTCTGGACTTGAGCAGTTTTGATACCGGTAATGCAACAGATATGAGGAGTATGTTTACGGGATGTAGCAGCCTGACGAGTCTTGATTTGAGCAACTTTGACATCAGAAATGCCGATATTGGAGGAGAAATGTTTTCTGGCTGTAGCAGCCTGGAAAGTCTAGATTTGAGCAGCTTTGATACCAGTAATGTGACAAATATGTACTCTATGTTTTCTGGCTGCAGCAGCTTAATAAACTTAGATTTGAGCAGCTTTGATACCAGTAATGTGACAAGTATGTACTATATGTTTTCTGGCTGCAGCAGTCTGAAAAGTCTGGATTTGGGTAACTTTGACACCAGTAATGTGACAAGTATGAACTCTATGTTTTATGGTTGCAGCAGCCTGACGAGTCTTGATTTGAGCAGCTTTGATACCAGCAATTTGTCCGGTGTGCAGGGACATACATTTTTTGACTGCAGTAGCCTGGAGACTTTGCGTACCCCTAAATCGGTCGGATTGACCATAACATTCAGCTTGCCTGCGGTTTATTCTGATTCGGCAGGAAATCTGACGCAAGAACTGACTGAAAGTTATGCGAATATGGTCTTGACGAAGAAAGGGACGGAGTTCGGATACGTGGACGGAACCAATGATATGGTTTGCTGGATATATGATGCGGATACGAAGACCACCACAATAACAGGTAGAGGGAGAAGGACGGTATCCGCGGACTATCAGCAAAGCTCCCTTCCCATGGATACTGAATATGTCATATTTGTAGATTGCGAGATTGAGGGGTCATTAGGCTCTTTGTTTGCGGATTTGGCAAATTTGAAGTCCATAGATTTCACAAATCTTACAGTGACGAATCCTACAGATTATAATGCAATGTTTTTGGGGTGCAGTAGTTTGACAGAACTGGATTTAAGCTGTCTGCTAACTGACAATGAAGTATCAATGAGCAGAACATTTCATGGATGCACCGGGCTGACGGAGTTGGATTTGACCGGTTTTGCTGTTAATGACGTATTTGGGATGTTTTATGGCTGTAGCGGGTTATCAAAGCTTGATTTGAGTAATATGAAAGCCAGAAACCTTGATAATGCATATAGTATGTTTTTTGGCTGTAGTAAATTAACGGAATTAGACTTGAGCGGCCTTGATACCAGCAATGTGACGAATATGAGGTATATGTTTTCAGGGTGCAGCGGCCTGACGGGACTGGATTTGAGTGGGCTTGACATCGGCAATGTGATGTATGTAGAAGGTATGTTTTCTGGCTGTAGCAGTTTGACGAGTTTGGATTTGAGCAGCTTTGATACTGGCAATGTGACAAATATGACTCAGATGTTTTGGGAATGCAGAAATTTGCAGAGCTTAAATTTGGCAAGTTTTGATACTGGCAAAGTAACCAGCATGAACTCTATGTTTTATGACTGCAGCAAACTGACTGACTTGGATTTGAGCAGCTTTGATACCAGCCATGTCACAGACATGACCCAGATGTTTCGTCAGTGCAAAAGTTTGCAGAGTTTAGATTTGAAAAATTTTGATGTAAACAATGTGGTAAGCATGGCATATATGTTTGCTGACTGCCATAGTTTGAAAGACTTGGATTTGGGTAGTTTTAGCACCAGTAAAGTGACGAACATGGACAGTATGTTTCGGAGCTGCAGTAGTTTGCAGAGCTTGGATTTGAGTAGCTTTAATACTGGTAACGTAACTGATATGTTTGCAATGTTTTTAGATTGCAGTAGCCTGACCAAATTAGATTTGTCTAGTTTTGATACGGATAAAGTGACGAACATGGTTGCGATATTTGGATATTGTGGGCAGTTGACTAGCCTGGACTTAAGCAGCTTCGACATGAGAAACGTGACAGAAGCGGAAAATATGCTTAACGGCTGTAGCGAGTTGATTACAATCCAAGCTCCGCTCAACCTGAGGCAGCCTGTAGCCCTTCCGGATGTAGCTAATACAAGCTGGATTCTTTCAGACAAAACGGAAATTGCCCAGCTCCCCCAGAACCTGAGCGAGAGCGTCCTGATAAAGCGGTACGACACAGGGAGCGCCACGGAGCCAACAGAACCTGACGGATTCGGCTTCTGGTTCCAGGTAACCGGCGCTGTAGGCTACAGCCGATACAGCGAGGTCTACATAGCTCAAAATACCTCCCAGAACATTCTGGACACATTATTCGACCCGTTATATATGGATAGATACCAGACCCTGTTCATAAACGACAGCGATACAGACCTAGCGAACCTGATTCCCACATTTGAAGGCGATTGTTGGATTCTTGGCCCGGGAGGGCAACTGATATCCGGACAGACTGTACAGGATTTCTCCAAAGGGGGCATCACATACCTCCCCTATTTCCATATACCTTCAGGCGGCCATCCGATTGTGGATTGGGTATATACAGTCACTTTCGCCAAAAAAGAATCCGGCCCCAAGCTCTTCGTCAACGGCCCGGCAGAGCGGGAGATATTCCTGACGGACTATTTCCAGAACCAGCACGACATCCTCATCGCCAACGTGGGCGATGCACAGCTTACCGGAATCAAAGCAGAGCTCTTAGATGCCGTGAACGTGAAGCTGGATGATTCCCGGCCCGTGGAAAGCAGCCTGGCGGCCTTTGGCAAAGTTCCCGGCCAGGGCCAGGAGGCCTCGGACGTGATGTCGAACCTCGGCAAAGTCCGCCTGGTTCCGGACGGGGAGGGCGAAATCAGCGGCACCCTGAAAATCACAGCGGACGGGCAGGAGCCGGTATACATTGTGCTGACAGGCTACTCCAGCAACCCCAAAATCACGACCACCACTACAGAGATGAATATGGACGACGTAATCAGAGTCAAATATGTGCCTTATTCCTACACGGTGGAGACGAACAACGAATATGAGTGGAACAGAGTCACATTCTCTATAGAGAGCGGCGAGCTGGCCAGAGGGCTCCAGATGTACCCCGCTACCGGCGAGATATACGGTGTGCCTCTGGAGGCAGGGGAATTCCAAATTACGGTCAAGGCCACGTTCAGCAGACCGGAATTCCTGCCCTCCTACGCACAACTTACGTTGATTGTAAAAGATAATACGGACGGGAACGTCAATGTGGCGACGGATCCTGGCTATGACCTTGTCCAGCAGGTGCAGGACATTGTTCTGGGCACCTTGTCCGGCGGAAGCCAGACTATGGTCTCCTTGGGCGATTATGCCGAATTTCGGGCGGTATATCTGGATGGCGAGAAGCTGATAGAGGGGGAGGACTATTATTCGGAAGCCGGCAGCACCAGGGTTACGGTTCAGACGCAGACACTGACGGGGAAGGGAGCGGGAACCCATACTTTAGGCATTGAATTCCGGACACAGGAGAATAAGATGAAGCGTGCCGCCCAAAATTATACGGTAGCACAGACGGGAGACGATGCAGCCGATGACGGCTCCGGAAATGGAGGAGACAATGGAGGGAGCCCCTCTGGAGGAGATGCCGGTCCTGACGATGGTCTGTATGATGTGGACGTGGAGGTGTCCGAGACCGTTATCTATACGGTGCGGCCTGGGGACAGCCTGTGGAGCATCGCTTTCCGGTTCTATGGCACAGGGACGCTCTGGAGGAGGATTTACGCGGACAATGCCGCAGCGATACGAGATCCGAACAGGATTTACGTGGGACAGAAGCTTGTGATTCGGCTGATGAGCCTGGATTCGGCAGGGCCTGGATTCGGAGGGGCAAAAGGCACGATTTATTCGGTCATGTTCGGGGAAAACCTCTGGACGATTGCGAAAAAGTTCTATGGGAACGGGATGCTGTGGGAGAAGATTTATCAGGCCAACAGGGAATTGATTTTTGATCCAAGAGGAATCTATCCGGGCCAGAGAATCGTGATTCCGGCAGAATAAGAAAGAAGACAGGAAGAGGAAGGGAGGATTTCCGCAAATGAAATCTATGAGACGTGGCATGGCAGTGCTCCTGGCGGCACTGCTGATGATGCCGGCAATGCCGGCAAGGGCAGAGGGGGAAGCGGTACCGGAGACTTTTGAAGCTGGGGAGGCGGCGGGAGCGCCTGTCGCAACGGATGGCTTGACAGTGGATATATCCGGCGATTTGGATACAGTGGAGGAAGGGACAGGAGAGAACCCTGCTGATGCCGATAAAGCCCCTGATTCCGGAATTGGTGAGGATATCCAGAATCAGGAAGAAGATAGCCCGGAAGAAAACGATGGTTCAGAAGCTGACATCGAAAATCCTGTGGAGGGCCGTATCGATGGTGAGGCTGGCGTTGCCGCAGATGGCGATGAGGGAAGCGCTGACAAAGATACAGAGGGCGAAACAGGCACTGAGACGGATGGAACCGGAGCCGAAGCTGATGGAGCCGGTGCTGGGGCAGAAGGGGATTCGGGAGAAACCACAGAAGCCGATGCCAAGGACAGCCCTGACGAGGCGGCTGGCGATGAGCTGGAGGACGGAGTCGGAGAGGATGCCGTCTGCGATGAGGCCCTGGAGGAATGGGACGGCTCCGGCGTTCTGTACAGCACAGGCGGCGAGTACCGGCTTGTGGTGGATGCAGGCAGCCCTGCGCTTGACCTTTACGGAGAGATAGCGGATGCTTTCGGTGAGGATGGGAGCTATACGATTTCGATTCCGGAGGAGGATCCTTTCTTCCCATACGAAGTGCAGTTTGGAAATCCGGAGTTGGAGGAAGTGGAGAACCTGTGGTTCATGACCCCTGATTCCACCGTGGAATACGGCGGACATACTTTCCGGGTGGAGGCGAATTTTACAGGAAAGGCAGTGACGCAGCTGAGCCTGGACATCGCAGGCGACACAGTGGTCCTCTATCCGGGAGAGAAGTCTTTTGGCGGCACGGAGCCCATATCGCTGCTGCCGCTGAAAGAGGTGCATCTCAGGGGCATTGACGTGACCGGCTATACGCCGCTGGAGCTTACTATGGTGTCCATCAAATCCATCTTCACAGGGAAGGTGGAGATGACGGACACGGACAGGATTATGTGGTGTGCATCCTATGGAGGTACGGATTATACGATAAATCAGGTGGACGGCTGCGTAGACTTAAGCTATGCGGACTGGTTCCAGATGATTGTCGGGGAGCCGGATCAGCTGGCAGCAGATAACGTCCGCTACTTGGTTGACATCAACAAATCCGATGACAAAGGATGGCTGACGCCTGTGTTCTACGGACAGGGCGAAGACGGAACCAGGACGGAGGTGGAGGTAAATCGGGAATACTATTATTCGTATGATGGATATGGCTCTGCAACGTTTTATCTGTCGTCTTCCAAGGGGGATTATAAAGAGGGTTACCTTGGATTAAAAATCAATGCTGAAAATTACAAGAACACGAAGTTCACGTCTGTCCGAGCGTTCTCCGGTCGTCACCAGTCGGCTGGGGAAGCAATGGCAGCGCAGGAGGTCACGAGCCAGATTTTCTGCGGGGATATGTCGAAGAAAGATGCAGGGTATCCGGTACGACAATATAATGGATACGATATCACACTTGTTTCCTTTGACGCGGGGGGAAATGTGACGGGCTGTCTGCCGGTGAGCTTTCATTATTATAATTCATACAACGGCCTGTCTATATATTCGCTTCAGGATGAAAAAGGAAATACCGTATCCCATACCAGTACATCCAAATCCGAAGACGGATGTGACTATTGGACACGGAAGCTGTATTCCAATTATCCGGCCAACGGTACATACTACCAGAAGTTTAGCTATAACGTGGACGGAGAAGAGGCTAACACGAAAGTGACTGCTGCGTACAGGGGACGCTTCTCCAGCATTGCCGAGGCCATGGAGGACGGTGCAGAGGATGTCAAGGATAAGCTGTTTGGCAGTCAGGGCTATGGCGCAGACTATTCGGAAGGGGTCTACTTCACCGTATTCATCGGAGAGGACGGTGCAGCGGGCCAGACAGTCTATCAGTACAATTTCAAGACAGAAGAGAGTGGAGAAAAAAAGAAACCATCTTACGTGGATGCCCTGAACAGCGGTACGGCGGTACATTTCCACGGTCTGAGGGATGGGGAGGGGAACTATGTATCCACCTTTGCGCTGCAGGATTCCTATGCGGAGAGCAATTATATCGTATATCTGGTGGACGAGGGAACGGATTTAAGCAGGCTTGCGCCGGAGTTCTATCTTTCCTACGACAACCTGAAGCTCTATGCAGAGGGCAGTGCAGAGCCGGAAATCAGCGGGAAGAGCTGTCATGACTTCTCCAGAGGGCCCGTGCAATATACGGCATCTTCCGAGGACAAGACGCATGCCAAGAACTATTGGGTGCAGGTGATTTCCAAGGGGGAGGCCCATGGAAGGATTTTCATGAACAGCCTGGCAGACCCTGATGTGGAGACCACGATAAAGGATGGCGCTGTCCATACCACCAGGGAAGTGATGCTGGATGTGCTGCATGACTATAAGCATGACATCATGCTTGCCAATATGGGGTCCCAGGCAATCCAGGGGCTGTCGGCAGAGCTGGTCTCCGATACTTTGGAGCTGGACGACTACTGGACATTGAAAGGGAACCATGAACTGTCGGGCTTTACCACCACGGAACGCACCACGAGTTATGGGGAATTGTCCAATCTGGCCATGCTGCGCCTGCGGAAAAAGGAGGGCGTGGCGGACGGTTCGGACGTGTCCGGCACACTGACCCTCAAGTCGGGCAGCACTGTTCTCATGGTGATAAAGCTTACTGGTACTGTTGGCAATCCTGTCATCACCACGAAGGAGGTGCCTGCGGCGGTGAAATATGTGCCCTACGGCACCATGATTCAGAGCAGCAATAAGTACAGCTGGAATGAAGTGAGCTTTGAATTGTGGTCAGGAAAGCTGCCTGGAGGCATGGTGATCAAGCCCAATGGGGAATTGTACGGCGTTCCCGCCCAGGCCGGCGAGTTCACCTTCACGGTGAGGATGCGCAACAGCTTTAGCAGGTTTGGAGAGCAAAGGCAGGAGTTCACGCTTGTGGTAGCGGAAAACACCGATGCCAACGTGGACAATGCCACGGACGAGAACTACAATCTGACGGAACGGGTGGCATATCAGTACAATATTGGCCTGGGCGACCAGCGGATGGTCTCTCAGGGCGAGTTCGGCGAGTTCGTGGATCTGTGGCTGGACGGCGTGAAGCTGGAGAAGGGCGTGGACTATGAGGCGGAATCCGGGAGCACGCGTGTCACGGTCTACGGCCAGACGCTGGGAGGCAGGGGAGCAGGCACTCATACGCTTGGTATCGAGTTCCGCACTTCCGATACTGGCAGCGTGAGGCGAGCGGCACAGAACTATGTGGGGGACGATGGAAGCAATCAGGGAGGAAACAGACCCGGAGAAAGCGGACCCGGAGAAAACAGACCTGGAGAAAATAGACCCGGAGGAAACAGGCCCGGAGAAAATACGCCCGGAGGCGGCAGCTCGTCCGGCACTGCAGGAGGCGGTGGAAACGATGCCGGAGACATTGTCCTTGATGTAGAGCCCGCCATCGGGGCAGTAGCCTATACGGTGGAAAGGGGGGATACCCTGTGGTCCATAGCAGTGAAGTTCTTCGGTGACGGGAATCAGTGGAAGAAGATTTATGAAGACAACAAGGACGTACTGAGAGACCCGAACATGATTTATGTGGGCCAGGTATTGATAATCAATGTGGCGTCGCTGACAACGGGCCAGGGGGCTATACAGGGAGGAACCTACACGGTACAGCCGGGAGACAGCCTGTGGAGGATTGCGGAGAAAGCCTATGGCAGCGGACGCAGATGGAGGAGGATATACGAGGCGAACACGGACAAGATTTCGGATGCCTCCAAAATCTATGTGGGTCAGATATTGGTGATTCCGGAATAGGATGTGAAATGACAGGGGGAGGCGATGGATCTCCTCCTGTTTTATGTCCAATTGTCAGGTATATCCAGAAATGGATATGAAATGAGATTTTTTGGAAAGATAGCGTCATAAAAAAGAAAGAATAAAATTTATATATTGAAAAATCTCTTATAATGAGATAAAATGAATCTACAATGATTTATACTGCTTAACGATTTCACTTGCCGTGAAACCGGACTGCATAACGCTGACTGGTTCATTCGCATGATTACATTAGGCAGCATTCAGCGTTATGCAGTATAATGCCATGCCACAACCAGGAAAAGAGGTGAAAGCCATGACGAAGTATGTGGAAAATGTCAATGCTTACCTGGCAGAGACAAAGATAAAGCAGACCTATATCAGCCTGAGGACAGGAATCGATACCAAAAAGCTGTCCCGGATTTTGACAGGAGTGCAGGACATCAGCGCTACGGACATGGAAAGAATCGCGGGAGCGCTGGGAGAGAAGGCGGAATTCTTCCTGAGCGATGACTTTTGCGTGGAGCCGATGCCGGACTTTGAGCCGGAGAGGATTTTCTTCTATGGGGAGGAACCTACGCCGGAGCAGGAGAGGATTGCGGAGAAGATGCAGGAGCTGCTGGAAAACATTGATGAGGTCATGAGCGCGAAGCTCCTTTTTTTGCATCTCGCGGAAGGGGTAATGAATGGATATTGAGCGTCTGAGGAAGATAATGGCATACAGTGAGGCGAACAGGGATAAGGTTCTGTCCAGGGTAAAGGATTTCTGCGCCTATGCCGGCATGAGCAGCAATGAGGATGTCCGCGATGCCCTCCAAATCGTAAGGCCAGTTTTGAAAAAGAAGGGATACCTGGTCTTTGAGATTCCCGCTGGCAGATAGGGGCAATGTGCTATAAAGCGGGTGGGCTGGGCTATATCATTATAAATTCGTCGCTGCCAAAGGTGAACGTGAATTTTGCCATATGCCATGAGATATATCATGTGTTCTACCAGGAACAGGAGAGCGGTTTCCGGTCAAAGGCAGAGCTCGTGCATGGCTATTCCTATGAGCGTGAGAGGGAATACGCTGCAAATCTCTTCGCGGGGATGCTTTTGATGCCGGAGGCCAATTTCAGGGGCATGTACGATTTTTTCTGGAAGGAATCGGAGGGAAATGAGTGGGACACTATCCTGCGGCTGATGAATTATTATCAGGTGCCTTATATGGCAGTTCTGGTACGCTGCTATGAGTTGGGCCTGCCCGAGTCCAACTATGTGCCGGAGGCATTCCTGCAGATGGACAGGAGGGCTGTGAAGCGGCGGTTTGGGGAGCTATGGCTGGATGATTCCATACTTGAGGCGGATCGTAAGGACGATTTTCCCCGTCTGGAGAGTATGGTGGAGGAGATTGGCAGGGAATATATTCGGGATTCCTATATAAATGAAAGGACATTGTCCATAGTGCTCCGGAATATGAAAACCCTTTACCGCGAAATAAAGGGGGCGTAGCGGATGGGGACAGTCTATACGGAAGAACCGCACAACTGGAATGAAATCCATCCCTATGTACAGACAGACAGGGGAGAGTTCGCGAAGGAGGTCCTGGCAGGTCGAAAGTGCTTTTTCTATGACACCTGTTCTTTCAGGAGGCATGCGGGCATTGGGGAGGCATATGCGGAAAGCTTGCTGAACTATATGAAAAGGCAGGGGACGATGGTTGTCATCACCAGGTGCGTCCTGATGGAGCTGGCGTCCCAAAGGGGTATCCTGAACCAGGAATATATGGAATACTGCAGGTGGATGGAGGCATTCGGGATACCGGTATTCCTGATTTATGAGGAAGATATCTTCTCCGTGATGGAAATCTGTTATGGCACGAATGCCAGAATGAACAGCCTGCTTAGCTGGGCGGTGAGGATGCTGAAAAGCCCCGCCAGCACCATCACGAGAGTGCTGGAGGAGGACAGGAGCCTGCGGGATGAGGTGATAGGCGGGAAAAATGCAGACAGGGGAGGCCTCTACAGGGATTTTTTCGCAAAGGTAAGAGGGAATAAGGAGCCCCAGGACAATCTGGGGGAGGAGCTGCTGGCCGTCTGTCTGTACATCCTGTCCCAGCTTCCCGGGGAGGCGGACGGGAAATTCAGCATCATCACCGATGACAAGGGCGCGGCCCGCAGGATTGACGAGCTGTTTCGGAGGACGAACCGGGGCTTTGGAGGGAGCAGGATCATCCTGTTCAGCACGCCTAAACTGGTGCAGATTCTGTATGAAGAGGGATTTATCAGGGATGAATGCGCTATCCGGGCCTGGCTGAGGGCCGGGACGGTGGGGAATATATCGGTTCTGGGGACACGGGTCTATGATTTGAGGAGCAATGAGATATCCCTTGGCTGCCAGGAGCTTGCGGGACTCATTGTGGAGAGGGGGATTCACATCACATTCTGATGGAATGAAGGGCTTGCCTGTAAACGGCATCCCGGATTGTCTAAAAAACATGGAATCTCCCCAAAGAGTAAGACTGTATGTAGATAATAAGGTACTAAATAGCTTTGGAGCATGGTGTATTGCGATAGCCCGGGAAAATCAGTGTAGCAGAAATCTTCATGATGTCGATGCCGAATAACAGGGGAAGCGATATAAGGAGGAGCATGAGGAAGGCAGTAGTTTCGGAAGCTAATAGGGATGTTTTGTTGGATAAACTGTGTCAGGACTCAATCGAGTTGGTAGAATATGCAAGGCGTATTGCTGCTAGCCAAATTAATTTAGTACAATTGATGACATTCTATTCTATTGGCAAATGGATTGTGGAAGTGCAGCAGCAGGGCGAAAAACGTGCGAAATATGGAAAACAGGTCATAAAGAAGCTATCAGAATCTTTGACAGCACGATTT
>CAMQOJ010000074.1 GCA_947003375.1 uncultured Lachnospiraceae bacterium | reverse complement strand
GAGCAGGTGGACATCCTGTTCCTCCACGACACCCATTCCCATCTGGACAGCTTCCCCACCGTGGAGGAGGGCCGGAACGTGACCTTGGGCGGCTTCGCCCGCATCAAGACCTTAATCGACGGGAAAAAAGCGGAAAATCCCGACGCGCTGCTCCTGGACGCGGGGGACTTCTCCATGGGGACCTTAGTCCAGACCATCTTCCACACCGATGCCCCGGAGCTGCGGATGCTGGGCTATCTGGGATGCGAGGTCAGCACCTTCGGCAACCATGAATTCGACTACCGCTCCACAGGCCTGGCCGGAGCCCTGGACGCCGCCGTGCGCAGCGGCGACCCTGTCCCGGCCCTGGCCCTGTGCAATGTGGACTGGGAGGCCATGGAGGCGGAGGGGCTCACGGAAGACCAGCGGCTCTTAAAGGAAGCTTTCACGGCCTACGGTGTGGAAGATTACGTTGTATTGGACAAATCCGGTATCCGCATCGCTGTGCTGGGCGTCTTCGGGGAGGATTCCCTGGCCTGCGCCCCCACCTGCGCGCTGAAATTCCGGGACATCTCGGAGGCGGCCGCCGACACGGTAAAGGAAATCCGGGAAAACGAAGACGTGGACATGATAGTGTGTGTCTCCCACAGCGGCACCAGCGAGGAAGCCGACAAGTCCGAGGACGAGATCCTGGCAAAGGCCGTGCCTGAGATCGACCTGATCGTCAGCGGCCACACCCACACCTCCCTCCATGAGCCCATCCGGCACGGGGACACCTACATCGTATCCTGCGGCTCCTACGGCAGGAGCCTGGGGAGCCTGTCCATGTCCAGACAGGCGGACGGGCGCTGGAGCATGGATTCCTATGAGCTGATTCCCGTCACGGAGGAGATTCCGCCGGAGCCCACGGCCCAGGCGAAAATTGACAGCCTCATGGAGAAAGTGGACTCCACCTACCTGACCCGGTTCGGCTATACCACGGATCAGGTGCTGGCACAGAACGATATCGAATTCGCCACCTCCGACGACCTGTACTATACCCACACGGAGCACAACCTGGGCAATCTCCTGGCCGACTCCTTCGCCTACGCCGCGGCGCAGGCGGACGACCCTGACACCCATCCGATCGACGTGGCCATCGTGCCCTCGGGCTGTGTCCGCGACACCTTCGCCACAGGGGACGTCACCGTCACGGACGTGTTCAACGCCTACTCCCTGGGGATAGGCCCGGACGGCATCCCCGGCTACCCCCTGATCAGCATGTACCTCACCGGGGCGGAGCTGAAGACCGGCGCGGAGATAGACGCCTCCGTATCGGATTTCATGAAGTCCGCCAGGCTCTACATCAGCGGCCTGCACTTTACCTTCAATCCCCACCGGATCATCCTGAACAAGGTCACGGACTGCTATATGACCGATGAGAAGGGCAGCCGCGTGGAAATCGAAGACGACAAGCTCTACCGTGTGGTATGCGACCTCTACAGCGGGCAGATGCTGGGCGCCGTCACGGATGTGTCCTACGGCATCCTGTCCGTGCAGCCCAAGTTCGCCGACGGCACCCCCATAGAGGATATCGAGGACGCCATCCTCACGGACGGCGGACGGGAGCTGAAGGCCTGGGCCGCCATCGCGGGATACCTGGATTCCCTGGAGGATGCGGACGGGGACGGCGTCTCCGACATACCGGAGGCTTACGCTTCCGCCCAGGGCCGCAAGGTGGTGGAGGACAGCAGGTCCATAGGCGATTTGGTAAAAAGCCCTAACAAATTCGCATTCATCATCCTGGGCATCCTTCTGCTGCTCCTGGCCCTGATTGTCCTGTTATTCTGGCTGATCATAAAGCTGGTCCGCAGGCTGACCCGCAGAAACCATGCGACCGCCGGCAGTTGCCGTTGATTCCCGGCGGAAGAACCGATTTTTACAGGAGGATTCGTCAATGAGCGCAAGATACAAGATTTCGAACAGGAATATATATGGCTTCCGGACAAATATGTACCAGATGATGTTTCTGTTGATTCCACTCCTTATCGCCCTGTCCCTGCTGGCGGAGTTCGTCCTGGGGCCTGTTCTGTATGGATTCTATCAAAAAGACGCCACCCTGGAGGAGGGCGCGGCAGGGACCCAGGCCGGAGCGGATGTCCAGGTGGCGGAGTCCATTGCGGATATGGAGCGGCTGGATACCTTTACCATAATCACAAAAGGCGCTGTGGTCAATTATGACACCGTCCGCAGCGGCGACCAGCTCTACCACCGCCTGCACCTCCCCAGCGGAGAGCTGGTGATCGCCCACATCAACAAAAAAGCAATCCAGGAAACGGAGGAGGCGGGCGTCTATCGCCTGCCCATAGGGGTATGGAGAGAGTGGGAGCCGCCTGCGGAAGTCCTGGTCTATGAAGAGTTCCTGGCGGCCCCGGATCATTATGTGGACATGTACGGGGAATATGTGCCGGTGCTCTCCCAGGCGGATTACGGCGTGGCGCTGGGCAGGCTGGCCTCCGTGTGGCTCTTCGTCATCGCCATCGTCCTCTACAGGGTCATCGGGGTGCGGCGCTGGCGCTTCGCGCCCGCTGTGTTCTGGAGGCGCGATCCCCTGCTGCCCAAAAACGACACGGAGCTTTGGTGCGCCTCCACCTTCGCCATCTGGGCCCACTCCTTTTCCATGCTGGAGGGCTGGCCTTTAGTGACGGGCGTCCACGGGAGCCGGAAGATGGTGGCGAATTTCCGCAGGACGTCCCTGGGGGAGCAATGGGACATCCATGACCGCCGCAGCGGCCTCCAGACCGTACATGAACTGACGGAAAAACATGCAGGCAGAAACGACACCCCCTACCCGGGCTGGGACCTGTGCAGGGCCACCCAGCTGCTGGGCATGATGTACCTGGTGCGGATGATAGACCGGGACGAGCTGGACCGGGAGTTCGTCAGGGCCGGGAGGGTGCTCCAGCAGAGGTTCGGCTCCTGGGACGAGATGGCGGAGAGCTACCTGGAGGGCTACCAGGCCTGGCTTGAGCGCACAGGGCATCAGAACGCCGCCCAGTACGCCGCCGGGCGCAGGAATGTCTTCCTGAGGCTGAAAGCGGACCCCGATGGCCCCTACTCGGTGCCCTGGCGTACCGGCCTCACCGACATCCCGGGTGGAGGGGAGCGCGGAGAGCTGAAGCGAGTGCTGTTCCGGTATCGGGATCCCAGGCTGTGAGACGGCGAAGCACGGATGCTGTTTTTAGGCATGAAGATTTCAGAAAGTCATGGAAAAGGGAGAAAGAAAAATGCTGAAAAGCATACTGAAAAAGAACCGAAAAGCATTCCTGCTCAGTCTGATACCGGTGGTAATCGTGGGCATCATGGCTCCGCTGCGCTCCTATATCATGCAGCTCCTGATTGATTCCTCCGGCCGTCAGGAGCTTCTGGAGAGGTGTCTTGTGGCCGCAGTCTTCAGCCTGGGGGTATTCCTCTTCGAATGGGGCAGCAAGAAGAGCCAGACCATCGTGGTGCGGCGCATCGAGAAGAACCTGCGCAACGATTTGATGGGCAGGCTGTTCCATATCTCCGCGAACCAGTTCGAGGAAAAGGGCCTGGCATATTACCTCTCCAAGTTCACCACGGACATAAAGATCATATTGGACGACGGCGTGAACAATGTGTACGGCATGATCATGCAGGCCGTCTTCATGGTGGTGGCCGTTGCCTATCTAATCTGTGTGGAGCCGCTCATCCTGCTCATCGTGGCAGGGGTGAGCGCCCTGCAGTTCGCGGTGCCGAACATTCTGAAGAAGAGGATCGCCTCCTCCAGGAAGGGGTATACGGAAGCCCTGGAGCTCTATCTGGACGGGGTGAAGAACGACCTGGGCGGCCACAAGGTCATAAGGACATTCGACGCCATAAGGCAGATCCTGGGAAAGCAGGAGAAGCTCAGCGACTTCGTCTGCAGGAAGAACGAGGCCTCCTCCCAGACCCTGTACAGCGCCCAGGCCCTGGCCTCCTTCGTGAACAACGGGGCCTTCCTGGTGGTCCTGGGAAGCTGCATGTTCTTCGTCACGGCGGGCAGGATGACCGTGGGCGAGGTGGTGGCGATCACCAACATGATGAACTTCGTCCTGACCCCGTGCATGTCCATAGCCAACGGCATGATCCAGATAAAGGCCATGGAGAAGGTGAAGGCCGAGCTGGAGGCCCTGCTGGCGCTGGAGAGCGAGAGCCAGGGGAAGGAAGCCCTCCGGGAGGACATCCGGGAGATCCGCCTGGAGCAGGTCGGCCAGAGGATCGGCGAGGGCTTTTCCCTGGAGGGGCTCGACCTGACCTTCGAGAAGGGCAGGAAATACGCCATCGTGGGCAGGAGCGGAAGCGGGAAATCCAGCATCATCCGGCTGCTCACCGAATACGGCCCGGAGTACACAGGCCGGATTCTGGTCAACGGGCGAGAGCTTTCGGGGCTCGACAGGGAGAGCGTCATGCACGTGAGCCCGGTGTGCTACCAGCAGACCTATCTCTTCAACGACACGATTTTCAACAATGTGGCCCTGTACCAGGACTATACCAGAGAACAGGTGGCGGAGGCCCTGGAGAAGGCCGGCATCTACGATACCGTCCGCAGGCTCCCCAGAGGGATAGAGGAGGAGATCCAGGAGAACGGGAAGAACTTTTCCGGCGGCGAGCTGCAGAGGATAGCCCTGGCCAGGCTGTTCCTGCGGAACAAAGCCATGACCTTCCTGGACGAGATCACCTCCGGCCTGGACAATGCCACCGCTTATGAGATTGAGGAAAGGCTGCTGAACGAAGACATGACAATAGTAAATATCACCCACCGGTACAACAGGGCGCTGATGCGGAAGTACAGCGAGATTATCGTCATGGACGGCGGGAGAATCGTGGAGAGGGGAAGCTTTGACGAGCTGATGGAGAGGGAAGGGGCGTTCCATAAGCTGTATAAAGTCCTGGAGGAGTGATGGGGCGCTTCTCCCCCATTTCAATGAATTCACGAGGTACTCATACATGAAAAAGGCAATCCTGTCGATTTTTGTCATACAGTTGACAGTTTTTACGCTTATAGCTACAGCAGTATTTTTCCAGAACCGCTTCATAAGCATGTTTTATCAGGATATCTCCTATGTCAATGTCTTGGCATCCGACCAACAGGCCTTCGACGCATTCCTGTCCTGGACCAAAGAGCGGGGCATCATAGCATCCGACATAACCATAAGCCCGGACAATGAGATCATCCTGCATGTGAGCCGCTGGGCTTTGGAGGGGAAGCTGGATGTTCTGGAAGGCCGTCTCCCGGAGCAGGGGGAATTTGTCAGCGACATCCCTACGGAGGATCCTGCCCAAAGCGGGCTCCTCAAGCGCATACTTCCTGATTACAGCTTTAAAATATATGGCCTGCACCAGCCAAAGCACCTGGGCTTTTCCAGCCTGTACGCCATGACAACCACTTCGGAAGATGAAATAATGGAGATGATAAATGCCCTGGGCCCGAAAGGCGTTACGATAGAGCTTAGCGATATATGGATCGGCAAGAATCCGCTGTTGCTCCTCTCCTCTTTTTCACGGGCAGAGGGTATGTTGATATTGATTTTCCTATTCTCTACCGCATTGGCGACCTTCCTGTCATTCATGCAATTTGCCCTGCAAAAGCTCAAATCCATGAGCATATTGCTTTCATTGGGTTATAGCAGATTCCGGATCGTCCATGCGGTCCTGGCTGATTTGTTCGGCGGAAAAATGTGGATCGGGAGCGCGGGGATTCTATTTATCCTATTCAGCATCCTTATATTGACAAGCCATGTCTATAGGGCTTTTTACATGCCCATAGCCGGGATTTATCTGGCTGTCATGGGCTTTCTGGTCTGCATGTATTCGTTATTGTCATGCTGCATCACTTTATTCTGCCTGGCTGCAAGAAGAAGGAATTTATCCTTATCCATAAAGGGAAGGAAGCCCCATATCATTGTCCAAATCGCAGCCTGTTGTGTAAAGCTCGCATCCGCATTATTATTTTTTATGGCGCTTCCATTTTTGATCGGGCTGCACCAGCGCTCTATGGTCGAAGACCGGAACCTGCAGAACTGGGTGGCGGCCAAGGACATATACCTCTTGTCCATAAAGGATGTAGGGCAGGATATGGGGCTGGAGATCGAGGTGGAACTACAAAACAAAATACTGGCCCTGTATCAGCGTCTGGCCGCGGAAAACAATGGATTTTTTATGGATGCTATGGATGTCTATGTATTGGAAGTGCATGGGGCAGACTATCCTTTGAACGGGCTGCTGGCAGATGGATGCAGCACGCATATCACGGTCAGCCCCAATTATTTTCGCTTCAATCCCATCGTCACCAGCGAGGGCGTGCCTGTGGAGCAGGAATTGATATACGCCGACAATGTATTGAATCTGCTGGTCCCTGAGTCCTGGTCTTCCATCCACGATGCGCTGGATGAGCGCTTTTTGGACTACTTTATGTTTTACCGTTTTGAAATATATGACAGGATATACAGTGCCGCTCCCAATGATCCCTGGAATCCGTCCAGGCAGGAAGAGCTGGAAATCAATATGATTCCTGTCAGGACAGGGCAGTCGTATTTTACGTTCTCACCTGACATCAGGCGGGATGCCGGCAACAGGATACCCGATCCTGTAGTGGTGGTGGATACAGGTAATCTTCACCCCACCAGCACTTTCACCAGGGCCTCCAGATGCCTTTATTTCCAGTACAGCGACGGGCAGGATATGGACATTACGGATTATCTCGCGGAAATAGTCGGGATGGATGGTTTCGTATTCGCCAGCTCCGTGTGGGAGGGTGTGGCCGCGAGAGTGCTGCGGCTTAAGAGGGACTATATTGCCAGCGTCTCCCTGACGATGTCCATCGTCCTCGGTTATCTGGCGTCCAGCTTCAGTCTGTTCGCCAACTACTTCGCGAGAAACCAATACCTCATTACCGTCAAGACGCTGTGGGGCTTCCGCGGATTCAGGCGGTATCGTTCCGCGTCCGTCATGCTGTTCATGCCGACCCTGCTGGCGCTGCCTCTTTTCGGCCTGATAATGGCGACCCGGCTGTCCCGCCTCTTCCCGCCCCTTTCCATCCAGACGCTTCTGCTGGCCGGGGCTATTTTGGCGGGAATCGATATCCTGTATTTTGTATTTATGGAGAAGCTTTTAAGGAAAAAATCAATGCACAGCATATTGAAGGGAGAATCGTCATGATTGAAGCAGTGGATATATCCAAACGTTATCGCGACCATGATGTCCTGGAGTCATTCCATGCCAGCATAGAGACGAACAGCCTTACAGTCATAACCGGGGAGAGCGGGAAAGGAAAGACTACATTGCTGAATATTTTGTCTCTCCTGGAAAGGCCTGACCGCGGCACGGTGACAATAGATGCCATATCAGACCCGAGCCCAAAGCAGATCTTGAATCTGCGCAGGCATACCATCTCTTACCTGTTCCAAAATTACGGACTGATTGATGAATATACCGTGGAAAAGAACCTGCGCGTTTCCCTGACATACAGGAAGGATCCGGGCCCGTCCGTATCGGAGGCGCTGGCACAGGTAGGGCTGGAGGGCTATGAAAAGAGAAAGGTATATGAATTGAGCGGCGGCGAGCAGCAGCGCGTGGCGTTGGCGCGCATCCTTCTGAAAGATGCCCGTTACATCTTCGCGGATGAACCCACGGGGAACCTGGACAAAGGCAACAGGGATGTGGTCATAAAGCTGCTGCGGGGGCTGGCCGACAGCGGCAAGGGGGTAATCCTGGCTACGCATGATTTGGATTTATTGTCATACGCGGACCAGCACATTCATCTTTGACAGGAAACACGTTATATCAGAGCCGCCGCGGCTGCTTCATTCCTGCCGCAGCTTCAGACACACATTTCCGTATTCGAAAGGACAGGTGACAACAGGCTGTCAAAGCGCCACCGGCCTCGGTTTTCAAATATCAGGCCTGTCCTTTTGCAGGAAGGAAGCCCGCCTGACGGCATCCGCGCCGAACTTCTCCCGAATGCTGTCCATGGCCCTGTCCAGCCGCTCCAGCTTCTCCCGAATCTCATCCGGGAAAAGGGTGTGCACCTTGTCCGGCTTCTCGAAATCCCCGGCCATCTTCGCCAGCAGCTTGTTGCTGGAGATTCCTACGTTCACCGTGAATCCCAAGGTGTCCCTGATCTCGTCCTTCAGCCGGTGGGCCGCCTCTATGGGGCTTCCGAACAGGCCCTCTGTCCCGGTCATGTCCGCAAAGGCCTCGTCGATGCTGTACTGCTCCACCGTATCCGAGTACCTGCGCAGGATTTCCATGAAGGCCGCGGAATTCCTGGCGTATAATTCCCGGTTCGGTGACACCAGTGTCAGATTGGGGCATTTCCGCAACGCGTCCACGATTGGCTCTCCCGTCCGCACATTGTATTTCTTCGCCGGGATGGATTTCGCCAGTATGACACCGTGCCGCTTGGACATGTCCCCGCCCACCGCGGACGGAATCGTCCGCAGATCCAGCTCCTCCCCCAAATCCTGCAGGCGGTGCACCGCCTCCCAGGAGAGGAACGCGCTGTTCACATCGATGTGGAAGATTACTCTGTCATCCATACAAATGTCCCTCCTGTGCCATGGCATCATTATAGCAGAACATTTGTTCTGTGTAAACCGGGTTTTTCAAATCTTTGTGCTGCCTACCTGAAAACGCTTTTTCAAGATATCGTCCTTAAGCGCCTAAATATAATACCCACATACCCCCCGCTCCGACTCCTCCGCCAGCACCAGGAGGACAGCGCTGTTGATGGCTTTCGTCTGGCCGCCCTCGTTCAGGCATACAAAATAGCTGCAGTAGACCATATTCCGAACCTGGAACATGTTCATGGGGTCGTATCCGACAATGAGAGCATCGCAGGGGACATAGCTGGCGTGGGCCATGTGCTTCGCCACCTTCGCCTCCTTTTCCTCCATAAGGGCAGCGTACTCCCGCCCGATGAAGTCGTAGAGGCGGACCTGCGCCTCCGCCCCGTCCGTATCTAAGGGATTCTGCTCATAAGCGGTAAGCTCACTTTGGAAATCGTTCTCTATCTTGCGCCCTATGGCATCCATGCACAGAAAGAAGACCGCCCCCGTATAATAGGAAATCTTCCTGACATCGAACAGCAGCCTGCTCTCTGCCCGCAGTTTGCCGATATATTCCCGGACGCGGGATACATATTTTTCCCTATTGATTGCCCTCAGGGCTTTCAGGCCGATGAACTCCGCCATCCCCTCTGTAGTCTCTGCCCTGAGCTCCTGCGCCACCATTCCGGGATATGCGGCCAGCCTCTGTGCCCGCAGGGCGGCGAACCTTTGAAGGGCTGTGAAGTCGCAGCCTTCGCAGGCATCGGCAAGATATCGGTTCTCATTGTATTTCTTCGTGAAATTGTCCTGGTCGTCGGGATAGCGCAAAAGGGCGAAATCGGATGGAAAGCGTGCCTCGCCGTTGCTGAACTGATGGCAGTGGAACATCTCGTGAACCAGCAGATACGCAAGCGTCTCCATATCCTCAATAGGCGAAAATCCAATATTCCAGATAGCAATATGCTCCCCGCCGTACAGCATTGACGTGTTCCCCCGGAACCCATCTTCATAGGGAATCAGCTCCCCGTCCAGGCAGATTTCCCGGCTGTCGTAGACAGCGAATCTGTACCTGTGGAACCCCTCCAGCAGCGCGCCGAAATCCAGCGTGTCCAGGATGGAATCGACCTTTGCATAAATCTCCTGTAAATTCATAGCCAGCTCCTCCAAAAAAGTATTGTGAAAATAATGCCTTTTCCCCTATCAGCTATTATAATGGAAAAATAGTCCAGTGCCAATATCATTTACAAAAGATAGTCCTCTATGACGAGAAACCCCCGTATAAGCAGCACCCCATAGGGAAATGTTATACTGCATAACGCTGAATACTAAGAGATGCTCCGCAGCGCCGGGCTGATTCTCAATAACGAGTACCTGCAGATCGAGGGAGTCACCTATGCCGGCACCAATCCGCAGTTCGTGGAGGGAGACGTGTTCCGCATCACCATTCCGCTGGCTGAGGTGGCAACGGCCACGGTGGGGCCATCATCAAATGGAGCAATAAATGGAGCAATAAACCTGACAGACTCTGAACAACGTGTACTGGAAGCACTTATGCAAAATCCACACGTCACGCGAAAAGAACTGGTTGCAGGGCTCGGCATAGGGGATGGCACTGTATCCCGTGCAATCCAGAAACTAAAAGCAGAACACATCATCGAACGCATCGGTTCCAATCAAATACCCCGCTGCAAGCAACGGGGTATCAAGCTTGCAACGCTGCAGAGCAGCGGGGTATTTGACCCTCGCGGCATTCGCCAACTGGCCGTGCAAGCACGGCCGCTTGGCTCATTGCTCGCGGGAATAAAACCGGGTACTGGAAAATCCGTGATAACTGACTTTTTGAAGCCACGGGAAGTCAACGATACCATGCAGGCGCAAACCAGTCTCAAAGGGGCGCGATTCTGGTAACCCCACGAATCGCGCCTCCTTTCGTCTCTACTTTCTTTCCGCCTGACCGGTCTCTTCTCCTCCTACACCCGCACCAGATAAAACAGCATCCCCACAAAATCCCCCTTCCTGTCCGGTATGCGAAGCCCCGCGTACATCAGCGCGTCCCCGGAGACCTCGATCGGCTCCTCCCCGGCTCCTTCCACCCGATAGCGGGCGCAAGGCTCCAGCCCTTTCAGCCGCACCATGTGGCTCTGCCCCCCGGTCCCGCACAGCACCTGAATCCAGGCCACCAGGCTCTCCCCCCTGTCCCCGGACACCACCTGCCAGCAGTCGTACAGATGGTTCTCCGCCGCGGAGGCGATCCGGTAATAGTCCCCCTCCCGGATCAGGTCGTTATATTTATGGTACAGCGCCACCTGGGCCGGTATTATATCTCTGTCTTCCTGCGGGATTCTGGTCACGTCCAGCTCATAGCCGAATGTCCCCGCCAGGGCCACATACCCCCTGGTCTCGAAAGGCGTGCTCCTGCCCACCGCATGGTTGGGGCAGTCGCTGACATGGGCCCCGATGGCAGACAGGGGATAGATCAGGGCCGTTCCCTCCTGGATGGCCAGCCGCTCTATGGCATCCGTGTCGTCCGAGCACCAGATCTGGGGGCTGTAATACAGCATCCCCGCATCGAACCTCCCGCCGCCGCTGGAACAGTTCTCCAGCAGGATGTCCGGAAATCGGGTCACCAGACGCTCCTGGAGCTCATAGACCCCGAGCATATACCGATGGGCCAGCTCCCCCTGCCTCCCGGCGGGCAGACCCAGGCTTCCCAGATCGCACAGGGGCCGGTTCATGTCCCATTTCACATACTCCACATTGGCGCTTTTCAGCACCGCCTCCACCTGGTCCCAGACGCAGTCCACCACCTCCCGGCGGGAGAGGTCAAGAACATACTGGCCCCTGGCCATGGAGGGCGTCCGCCCCGGCACCGCTATGGCCCAATCCGGATGTGCCCGGTAGAGATCCGAATCCGGGGAGACCATCTCCGGCTCGAACCAGATGCCGAACTTCATCCCCAGCCTGTTGACCTCCTGCACCAGGTAGGGCAGCCCCCCTTTCAGCTTCTCCTCGTTCACGCGCCAGTCCCCCAGGGATCTGTGCTCGTCCCGGCGGTTCCCGAACCACCCGTCGTCCATCACCAGCATCTCGATGCCAAGCTTGGAAGCCTCCCTGGCGATGGACAGCAGTTTCTCCGTGTCGAAGTCGAAATAGGTGGCCTCCCAGTTGTTGATCAGGATCGGGCGTTTCCTGTCCCGATACTTCCCCCGGATGATGTGCCGCCTGATAAAATCATGATAACTGTGGGTCATGCCCTCCAGTCCCCTGTGGGAATAGGTCAGAAGGGCCTCCGGCGCGGCAAACCTCTCCCCCGGCTCCAGCGTCCAGGAGAAATCCTCGCTCTCCAGCCCGATCTGCCATCTCACGGTGTCGAACTGGCCCACCTCCGCCCGCACTTCATAGTTCCCGGAATACACCAATTGCACCCCGTAGACCTCCCCGCTTTCCCGGGTGGCATCCGCCGCCATCAGCGCCATGAAGGGATGGTCCTGATGCCCGGATATGCCCCTGCGGGAAACGATGCCCTGATAGCCCTTGCCCAGAGCGCGCCTCTGCATATGGCATTCCCTGGCCCAGGCACCGTGAAGGGTAAGGGCCGTAAAGCCCCGGTTATCCATGTCCAGGCTCATGGAGGCCACCTTTTCCAGGCAGAATCCCTCCGCCCCTGTCTCTTATACACATCTCCGAGCCCACGAGACAGATGAGGATCT
>CAMQOJ010000073.1 GCA_947003375.1 uncultured Lachnospiraceae bacterium | reverse complement strand
CTACACGAGTCTCTTCGTCGGCAGCGTCAGATGTGTATAAGAGACAGGGCAGGGAAGACGGCAAGGGCTGTATTGAGCCCGGAACAGAAAGCCTACAACAGGAAGAGGCTTTGGGTGGAGATTAAGAAACATTGGTTATTGTATGTGTTCATGCTGCCCTGTTTGCTTTCGTTGATTGTGTTCTCTTACATACCGATGGGAGGCGTCGTGCTGGCCTTCAAGAACTATCGGTTCGACTTGGGGATTTATGGCAGCGAGTGGGCGGGGTTGAAGCATTTCAAGACATTCATGACCTCCCCTGAGTTCTGGACCACCACACGCAATACGCTGGTGATCAGTATCATGAAGATCGTCATCTGCTTCCCGGCCCCTATCATTCTGGCCCTGCTGCTGAATGAGGTGCGTGCGAGGAAGTACAAGAGCGTGATTCAGACCATGAGCTATCTGCCCAACTTCGTATCCTGGGCCGTGGTGGTGACGATCCTGACGGCAATCTTCTCCCCCTACGGCGGCGTCTTCAACGACATCCGTAAGTCCATGGGCCTGGAGCCCATCTTCGTACTGGGCGAGAAAGGGGCGTTCTACCCCCTGGTCATCCTGACGGATATCTGGAAGAACGTAGGCTGGGGCTCCATCGTATACCTGTCCGCCATCACCGGCGTGGATCAGGGGCTCTACGAGGCGGCCACCATCGACGGCGCCAGCCGCTGGCAGTGCACCTGGCATGTGACCATCCCGGGAATCGCCACCACCATCGGCATTATGTTCATTATGAGGATGGGCGGCATCCTGGGCGCGGACATGGATCAGCTCCTGCTGCTGCAGCAGCCCGCCAACATGGAGCTTTCCCAGGTACTGGACACCTACATCCTGCGGACAGGTATCCAGTACGGCAAGTTCGAGTACGCTACGGCCATCAACCTTGTCCGTTCAGTGATTTCCTTAGGAATGGTGACGATAACGAACCATCTGACGAACAAGTATGCCGAAGTCGGATTGTGGTAAAGGAGGAGAGCGAAGATGAGAGAGACCAGAGGTCAGAAGATATTTAAGATATTCAACTATACATTCCTTGGGTTCCTGGGACTGGCCACGTTCTACCCGTTCTGGTACGTGCTGGTGGCATCCCTGAACGAGGGGCGCGACTTCATGCGGGGCGGCGTGTGGTTCTTCCCCAGAGTCCTCACCTGGGAGAACTACGCCAAGGCGTTCAACGACGACAGGATTGCCCCCTCCCTGCGGATTTCGGTGTCGGCTACACTGATCGTGGTGGTGGCAAGCCTCCTGCTGACGGCGCTGGTGGCTTACGCCCTGACGGTGAAGACCCTGCCGGGGAGGAACATATTCAGCTTTATCTGGTACTTTACCACGATTTTCAGCGGCGGCCTGATTCCGTACTACCTGATGCTGAGGGATCTGAAGCTGACATCCAGCTTCTGGCTGTACATCATTCCCAGCCTGTTCAGCTTCACGAACTTCATACTGCTGCGGGCGAACTTCTCCGGCATACCCTATGAACTGCGGGAATCGGCGCAGTTGGATGGGGCGGGAGAGTGGACCATCCTCAGCAGGATCTATCTGCCCCTGTCCAAGCCGATTCTGGCCACCCTGGCGCTGTTCATCGGCGTGGGCAAATGGAACGACTGGTTCACCGGCGCTTACTATCAGAGCCAGGCAAAGCTCTACCCCGCGGCCACAGTGCTGCAGAGGCTCCTTGCGGAGGCTTCCGCGGGCAGCCAGGTCAAGGTGGGACAGGAGACGGCGGCCGCAGGCGGCATGACCACCTACACCTCCCAGTCCCTGCAGATGGCGTTCGTCATGATTCTGACGATGCCCATCGTAGTCGTATATCCTTTCCTGCAGAAGTATTACGTGAAAGGCGTCATGGTCGGTTCTGTAAAGGGATGATTCCAGGTCCCTTTACCCGAAATAGATGGTGAAAAACCGAAAACAAAACAGAAGGAGGAAACAAAGTTATGAAGAAAAAGGCAATGGCATTGCTGTTGTCCGCAGCCATGGCTGCAAGCGTCCTCACCGGCTGCGGAGGCGGAGACAGTGGGAGCAGCAGCGAGGCTTCAGGCTCCCAGGGGGGGCAGGAAGAGTCCAGCACAGCGGAAGAAGAGTCCCAGGCTGAGGGAGAGGAGTCCGGAGATGACGGACAGGCCGCAGCCGACGACGGAGAGTTCTATGTGGACGAGGACGGGAACAAGTATAAGAAGTTCGACGACGTCCAGTTGAAGATGCTGGTCTGCTGGAACGGCGGATTCAAGACTGCTGACGATCAGTACAACAATGATGTGGCCAAGGCCATCCGCGACAAGATTGGCGTCACTGTAGAGTTCGAGGGGATCAACATGTCCGAGCTGGAGAAGCTGAATATGATGTTTGCCAGCGGAGATATGCCGGACATGGTCAATGCACCCTACTGGGGCGGCACCGATGGCGCCACCACCGTCATCAGGAAAGCCGGCAATGAGGGCCGTCTGATCGACATCAGCGGTATGGTGCCCAATTATCCCAGCATTGCAGACGCATATGACATCGGCGTCATCAGCAAAAAGTACCTGGAGAACGACATCGAGGAAGAGGGCGGCGCAAGGTACGTCCTGCCCACCGAGGTGGCCGGCAGCTTAGAGGATATCGCCCTGTGGTGCTACGGCGTGTTCGTAAGGGGCGATGTGCCTGAGGCTCTGGGCATAGATCCCTCCAGCATCAAGACATCCGAGGACCTGATGGATTTCATGAAGAAGGCAAGGGACTACGGCTTCAAGGACATCAACGGCAATGACTGTATCGTAGCCACCACCTACCACAATGGCTGGAGCTATGAAGATTACGCCGCCAGCTTCAATGAGAAGAAGCTGACCAGCTACAGCAAGGGCGAGGACGGCAAAGTGACCCATGGCATCCTGTCAGAGAACTGGGTGGATAAGCACCTGTTTATCTGGGAACTGGTACATGAGAACATCCTGGACAAAGAGTGCTTCAAGCAGACAGACGACCAGGGCAAAGAGAAGGTAGGCAGCGGCACCGCTCTGTACTGCTGCGCACAGTATCGTTTAACTGTGGAGGCCACCAAGATGACCGGCCTCTATGATACCCATCCGGAGATGAGATATGTCCCCGTGGGACCTTTGAACTACAAGGACGGCTCTCCTCAGGTGCAGGTTGAGTCCGAAGGAAGAAGCGGCTCTCCTGTTATCTTCTTCCCCAACACCTGCGCTAACGTTGACGCTGCCCTGACCTGGCTGGACTATGTGAACAGTAAAGAGGGCACAAAGCTGATCTGCTACGGCTTTGAGGGCGATACCTATGAGCTGAACGACCAGGGACAGCCCAGGATGAACGCTGAACTGACACAGAGATACGCAGAGAACCAGGAGGCCGTAGATGAAGAACTCAGGGAGAGAGGCATCAAGTACATGGCCGGCAGGACCTATGTGGCCAAGAAGAACACCCTGTGGTTCGGCGAGCCTGGACCTTTTGAGGCGGACGCATTGGATCCTTACATCGTTGAGTACCGCAAGATGAAACCTGCGGAGATTCTTCCCGGCTACGCAATCGATGCCCTGGCCCCCGGCTTTGAGGGATATCAGGAGTTCGCAGAGTGGGCGTTTGATGGCACGAAGGAGACTGAATACAGAGAACGTGCGTATTTTGCTGAAACCAAAGAGGAAGCCAGGCAGATTCTCGAGGACTATCAGGAGTACCTGAAGACCAATGACGGCGGCAAGATGCAGGAGTTCCTGGATTACATGACCGAGGTGTCCACCAGCAGGGATGACATCGTATATTAATCGGCCATGGGTATCTGAACCGTCCCACAGACAGTTCCAGATAGTGTTCTAATATAGAAGAAATAATCAAAAAATCGAGAGGGTGCAGCTTAATAGGTCATATACGATTAAGATGCACCCTCTTATTCTATAAGTCAAAGTATATAAGTCAAAGAAAGAGATCGGTCAAGGAAAGGGAGGCATATTATGGCATACATTCGAGAGAAGACAGAAGAGCTGACCGGTTACCAGGCGGGAGAGCGGCTGCGCCCCTCCGTGGACCTGGACTGCGATTTCGTCATGGTGTACGGAATCGACGATACCATGCCGGAGCGCATCAGGGAGTACAGGGAGCGGGGCTATGTGGTCCATCTGATGACGGGAATCGCCTGGGGCGAGTACCAGGATTACCTGGACGGCAGATGGGACGGCAGGAAGCACTGGGACGAGGGGCAGGTCCAGCGGGACGGCGGGGAGGTGAACCACAATCCCACGGTTCCCTACATGGTCCCCACGGTATCCTTCTCGGAGTATCTCACCGAGCGGATGAAGATTGCGGTGGATGCCGGGGTGGAGGCCATCCATGTGGAGGAGCCGGAGTTCTGGGACAAGAGCGGGTATTCGGAAGCCTTCAAGCGGGAGTATGAGATCCATTACAGGGAGCCCTGGAGGCCCCAGCACGAGGATCTGGACGTGCGCTACAAATCCGCCAGGCTGAAAGCGTACCTGTACTGCCGCACCATCGACAGGGTCAGCGCGTCCCTGAAGGAATACGCCAAGGTGAAGTACGGGAAGAGCTTAAGGTTCTATGTGCCCACCCACAGCCTCCTGAACTACACCCAGTGGAAGATCATGAGCCCGGAGGCGGCGCTGATCGGAATCCCCTCCGTGGACGGCTACATCGCCCAGATCTGGACGGGCACCAGCCGGGAGGCCAATGTCTATGAGGGCGTGTATAAAGAACGCACGTTCGAGACAGCCCACCTGGAGTACGGCGTGATGCAGGAGCTGGTGAAGGGCACCGGGCGCAGGATGTGGTTCTTAAACGACCCCATCGAGGACCTGCCCAGCTACACCTGGGAGAACTACCGCTATAATTACGTGAAGACGGCCACGGCCTCCCTTCTGCACCCCCATATCTGGCACTACGAGATATGCCCCTGGCCCCACAGGGTATTCGAGGGATCCTATCCCAGGGTGCAGCCCAGGATCGCGGAGAAGATAGAGACCAGCTTCCCCACGGAGGAGTCCAGGCCGATCCCCCAGTCTTACGCCACCTTGCTCTCGAGCATGTTCCAGCTCTTCGGGGATATGGAACAGAAGGACATCGCCTTCGAGGGGGACGTGCCCGGCGTGGGGCTGTTCATGTCGGACAGCGGTCTGTTCCAGCGCACCTTCCCGGACGGAATCGTCACCGGGGAGCCCATAGAGGAGCGGTTCCGCAGGGCCCTGCACAAAAACTCGGGCAACGCGGTGGACGAGGAGCAGGCGGCAGCCCTGATGCGGGAGATTGAGGCGGACGATTCCATGATGAAGGACTTCATCCAGAGCCCTGCCTTCCCCCAGTTCTTCGGCATGGCCCTGCCCCTGGTGAAGTACGGCCTGCCCGTGAAGCCGGTGCAGCTGGACAATGTGAGGCGGTTCGCGGGCTATCTGAACGATTGCCGCTTCCTGATCCTGAGCTACGAGTACATCAAGCCGGAGGCGCCGGACGTGAACGCCTCCCTGATCTCCTGGGTGAGGTCCGGCGGCACACTGCTCTACATCGGGGACGGCAGCGATCCCTTCCACGGGATCTCCTCCTGGTGGAGACAGTCGGGCTATGAGAACCCGGCGCAGCATCTGTTCGAGATGGCTGGGATGGAGCGCAGCCCGAAAGACGGCGGATACGCCCTGGGCCAGGGCCGGATCATGGTCTGGAACATGGTGCCCGCCAGGCTGTGCCTCACCAAGGGGCTTGCGGACGAGTACAGGGAGCTGGTGAAGGACGGGCTGCGGGGCCTTGGCGCGGACTGGCAGTACCGCAACGACCTGACCCTGCACAGAGGGCCCTATATCATCTCCGCCGTCATGGACGAGAGCATAAGCGCCGAACCCAAGGTCTTCCGGGGACTGTATGCCGACATGATGGAAAATGATTATCGGATTATCGATAATAAAGAGATCGGGCCGGACGGGAACGCCATCCTCTTCGACTTCTCGAAGATCGAGCAGGAGAAGTTCCGGGTCATCGGCACTTCCGCCAGGGTGCAGCGGGCAGACCTGACGGACGGGGGCGTGCGCATGCGCTTAAAGACCGCGGATAAGATCCGGGCATTCACCAGAGTGCGTCTGCCCGAAGCGGTGACGGAAGTGAGCGCGGTGGACGAGGACGGCAGGGAGGTAAAGGTATCCGCGGAATGGGACGAGGCGACCCGGACGCTGCTAATCTCCTACGACAGCGAGGCCAAAGCGGTGGAAGTGACGGGGAGATACGGCAAAGGCTGAGATTTTCAACATACAGTATTTTTCTGTGCCGCACAGGAAAATATTTGATTGCAGACAGGTATGGAGTGTGCTATTCTTTTACTATAAAAGTCCCTGCGCCATTCTGGCACCGCGAAGTGTTTTTGCGCTTCCCAGACTTTTAGGTATGGTGGTGCGGCTGGCTGCATGGGAGTTTAGGAAAGGGATTGCAGACGCGACTTTTTCAAAATTATATGTTATAAAGGAGAGACATCATGAAATTAGTACATTCTGAGTGGAAGGACAGGGTCAAGCACTGGATGCGCACCCTGAAGGACGATCTGTATGAGCCCCTGGGAGAGATTTCCTGGGAGGCTTTCCCCACCATGGAATATCTGACGCCGGAGGAGGCTCAGAAGGGGCCTTTCCAGCCGGTGAGCCCGGGCTTCACCTGGGGGCATGAGTGGGAGTATTGCTGGTTCAGGGGGAACGTCACCCTGCCGGAGCAGGCGAAGGGCCAGCGGATCGTGATGGACTTAAGGCCCCAGGGAGAGTCTGCGCTGTTCGTGAACGGGAAGGCCTTCGGAACCTTCCGGGCCTCCTGGGTGAACGAGCCCCATCACTTCATAGAGGACAATGCCCTCAGCGCCTGCGCCCAGGGCGGAGAGCGTTATGACATCCTGATGGAGACCTATGCGGGCCATTTCATGCCCGAGGCCCCTACGGGAGGCTGCACCACAGGCCCCGTGCTGCCCGGCGCATTTGAGGATACGGCGGAGGAAGGGAAGCGGCGCGTCCTGGGGAAATGCACCTACGGCATCTGGAATGAGGACGCCTATCAGCTGTACATGGATGTGGCCACCCTCAGCGCCCTGCTGACGACTCTGGACGAGACCTCCCTGCGGGCGGCGAAGATCGCCAAGGCTCTGCAGGAGTTCACCCTGATCGCGGATTTCGAGCAGCCCAGGGAGGGACGAATCGCTTCCTATAAGGCGGCCAGGGAGGCCCTGCGCCCTGTGATGGAGGCCAAGAACGGCTCCAGCGCTCCCGTCTTCTACGCCGTGGGCAATGCCCATCTGGATCTGGCGTGGCTCTGGCCCATGGCGGAGACCTACCGCAAGACCGAGCGCACCTTCGCGGCCCAGCTTCGCCTGATTGAGGAGTACCCGGAGTACAAGTTCATCCAGAGCCAGCCGGCTTCCTATGAGATGTGCAAGAAGTATTATCCCGAGCTCTTTGCCAGGATCAAGGAGGCGGTGAAGGGCGGCCAGTGGATCGCGGACGGCGCCATGTGGGTGGAGCCGGATACCAACATGGCCAGCGGAGAATCGCTTATCCGTCAATTGGTACACGGAAAAAGGTATTACAAGGAAGAGTTCGATGTGGATAGCAAGGTGCTCTGGCTGCCCGACACCTTCGGATACACAGCGGCCCTGCCCCAGATCCTGAAGGGCTGTGGCGTGGACTATCTGGTGACCCAGAAGATATTCTGGTCCTACAATGAGGGGGACCAGTTCCCGTACCATTACTTCACCTGGGAGGGCATGGACGGCAGCCAGGTGGTGTCCTTCCTGCCCACCAGCTATACCTACCGCACGGATCCCATCGAGGCCAACAATATCTGGAAGAACCGGACGCAGATGCAGGATCTGGACGCTTTCCTGATGCCCTACGGATACGGGGACGGCGGCGGCGGCCCGGCCAGGGATTACATCGAGTACGCCAAGCGCCAGGAGGACCTGGAGGGCAGCGTGAAGGTGAAGATGGCAGGCCCCATGGAATTCTTCCAGGATATGGAGAAGGAGGGCGGCCCGGTGAACACCTACGTGGGAGAACTGTATTTCAGCGCCCACAGGGGGACCTACACCTCCCAGGCGGCCGTGAAGAAGAATAACCGCCGCAATGAGCTGGCCATGAGGGAAGAGGAGTTCTGGAGCAGCTTAGGTATGGGCCGCGGCCTGGATTATGACCTGGCGAAGGCGGATGCCCTGTGGAAGGAGCTGCTGCTGCACCAGTTCCATGACATCCTGCCCGGCTCCAGCATCGGACGGGTCTACGTGGAGGCGAACAAGGCCCATGAGGCGATTCATTCGGGCGCGGAGGAGCTGCTGAATCAGGCGCTCGACGCGCTGACGGAGCGGAAAGAGGAAAATGCCGTGACGGTGTGGAACTCCTTAAGCTTTGACCGGAAAGCCCTGGTGGAGCTGCCCGAGGCCTTTGCCCAGGGGGCGAAGACTGTGGAGGGCCAGGCAGTGCCCGTGCAGAAGACGGCGGAGGGCGTGAAGGCGGTCGTGGACATCCCCTCCTGCGGCGCGGTGTCGCTGGTGCCCGGTGAGGCCGCGGCTTCCGGGGGCAGCGAAGCGGCTGTGTCCGTAAAGGAAGACGGGGACGGCTATGTGCTGGAGAACAGCCAGGTCAGGGCCATCGTGGACGGCAGGGGCGAAGTGGTGTCCTTTGTGCTGAAGGAGTCCGGCAGGGAGTACGCCGCACAGCCCATGAACAGGTTCCGCCTGTACAAGGATGTGCCCCGCCTGTTCGACGCCTGGGACATCGATTCCAACTATATCCTGCAGGAGGTGAAGGCCGCCACTGAGGTATCGGTGGAGAAGGTGGGCGAAGGCCTGGAGGGCGTGGTGAAGGTGTCCGGCAGGATCAGCGAATCCAGCTTCACGCAGTACATCCGCCTGGCCGCGGACAGCAGGAGGCTTGCCTTCGAGACAGAGGTGGACTGGAAGGAGCTCCACAGGCTGCTGAAGGTGTCCTTCCCTGTGGACGTGTACGCGGAGAACGGCATCAACGAAATGCAGTTTGGTTATGTGGAACGTCCCGCACATCGCTCCAGGCTCTACGACAAGGACCGGTTCGAGGTGTGCAACCATCGCTACAGCGCTCTCTGCGACGGCTCCCACGGCGCGGCGGTGCTCAACGACTGTAAGTACGGCATCAGCATGAACGGCAACGCCCTGGAGCTGACCCTCCTGCGTGCCGCCGCCTGTCCTGAGATGCGGGCGGACAACGGGCAGCATTCCTTCACCTACGCCTTCACGGCATGGGAGGGGACATTTGCTGACAGCGATGTAGTCAGACAGGGCTATGAACTGAACGTGAAGCCTGTGGTGAGCAAGGGGGCAGTGGATCGCTTCAGCGCCGTGACCGTGGATAAGGCCAATGTGATCCTGGATACCATGAAGCCCGCGGAGGACGGAAGCGGCGACATCGTACTGCGCCTCTACGAGGCCAAGAAGGCGGCGACAAAGGCGGAAGTGAGCCTGCAGTTCGGTGCGGCGAAGGCCTATCTGTGCGATATGCTGGAGAACGTCATCGAGGAAGTGCCTGTGACGGACGGGAAGATCGTCCTGCCGTTCAGGGCGTTTGAGATCAAGACCGTCAGGGTGAAACGGTAAGACTGTGATTTATATTGCGCACTGGTTAAATTTGCAGTATATAAATAAGTAAAAAGCGAATCCTCCGGTCATGCCGGAGGATTTGCGCAGGAAGGGAAAACTATGTGCTGTCGCGTCTCTACAGCGCGTGACGGGCAGCACATAGTTTTCAGACAGGGGGATGACAGGATGAAGATAGTGACTTTTAACATACGATGCGATTATGGTCAGGACGGAGACAACAATTTCCGCTACCGCAAGCCGCTGATTTTAGAGAAGCTTGCGGAAGAAAAGCCGGACATCGTCTGCTTCCAGGAGGTGCTGCCCCATGTGGCGGCCTGGCTGAAGGAGGCGCTCTCCGGGTATTATGTGATCGGCTGCGGGCGCAGCGAGACCCTGGAGGACGAGCAGGCGGCCATCGCCTACCGCAGGGACGCATTCAACCTGATCCAGATGGAGACCTACTGGCTGTCGGACACGCCCTATGTGCCCGCCTCCCGCTATCCGGACCAGAGCATCTGCCCTAGGGTGACCACGGAGGCGGTCTTTGAGGAGCTTGCCACGAAGCGGGTGTTCCGGGTGGTGAACACCCATCTGGACCACGAGGGAGCCGAGGCCAGGGAACAGGGCATGCGGCAGATCATGGAGAAGCTGGGCCGGGCTGCGCTTTTCGCCGACGCGCCCGTCGTCATCACCGGGGACATGAACGCGGAGCCGGACAGCCGGGAAATGGGGATAGTCAGGGAGTATCCTTCCTATACCAATGTGACGGAGGAGATTGGCATCACCTACCATGGCTATCTGCGGACAGAAGCGCCATGCTCCATAGATTATATTTTTGTAAAGGGCTTTGCCTGTGAAAAAGTGGAGAAGTGGGAGGATGAAAAGGGCGGGGTGTTCCTTTCCGACCACTACCCGGTGTGCGCCGTGCTGCGGCCTTAGGGCATCCAGAGACTATCTTTAGGCCAGGGATTTGCCTCATGGATGGCTGGGAAAAGTGCAATAATCGGGATGGGAATCCTCCGAAAAAGTGCAATTTTTATATCTTATATCCTCCGAAAAGATGCATATTTCGTTGACAGCAGGGAAAGCTGACCGTATAATAAAAGAAAAACAGACCATTGGCAGGTGACGGATATGCTGAAACGGAAGATTTACGACAAGCTCCTGGACTGGAAAAACAGGAAAAGCCGGGAGTGCCTCCTGGTGCAGGGGGCCAGGCAGATTGGGAAGACTTTCATCATCGAGGAGTTCGGGAGGAGAGAGTATGAAAGCTATGTGTATCTGAATTTCTACCGGAATCCGGAGCACAAAAGGATATTTGAAGGCTCTCTGGAGGCGGAGGAAATCTACAAGAAGATATCGCTGTATGTCAGGAATGTCCGGTTCCTGGAAAAGGAGACCCTGATTTTCCTGGACGAGATTCAGGACTGTCCCAATGCCAGGACAGCGCTGAAATTCCTGGCTATCGATGACCGGTATGATGTCATCGCCTCCGGCTCTATGCTGGGACTCCACTATAAGGAGATGGCCTCGATTCCCGTGGGCTATGAGAGGTCCATGGAAATGTACTCCCTGGATTTCGAGGAATATCTTTGGGCCGTGGGCCGGACTCCTTCGGCCATCCAGGCGCTGCGAGGCTTCTTTGAGAGGAAGGAGAAGGTGGATGCCGGAATCCATGAGCAGTTCATGACGCTGCTCCGGGAATACCTGGTGGTGGGAGGGATGCCAGAGGTGGTCAATACCCTTCTGAAGACGAACAATTACCAGGAAGTCCACGCTACACAGAAGAAAATCATGGAGAGCTACAGAGAGGACATCAAGCATTATGCCACTGCGGCCAGCAGACAGAAGATCGGCGAGTGCTATCTGTCCATACCCCGGCAGCTTGCCAAGGAATATACGAAATTCCAATACAAAATAGTCGGCAAGGAGGGGAACGCCCGCCGATATGCAAACTGCCTGAACTGGCTGGTGGATGCCGGAATGATCAAGCTGTGCGTCAATGTGTCCACGCCGCAGTTCCCCCTTGTGGCCTACGAAAAACCGGATCAGTTCAAGGCCTATGTGACGGACATCGGCCTGCTCGCCTCTCTCTATGGCTATGACACCCAGGCCGCTCTGTTGAAGGACACGCTCACAGGCCCGGCCAAGGGCGGCATCTACGAGAATCTTGTCTTTGACATGCTGACGAAGAGGGGCCTTGGACTGAATTATTTCAAAAACGACAAAAATACCCAGGAAATCGAATTCCTCCTGGTGCGGGACGGCGCGGTGATTCCCATAGAGGTAAAGTCCAAGCGTGGGGCCACGGTGTCGCTGAACCATTTCATAGAAGAATTTGCGCCGCCCTATGCCTATAAGCTGGTGGCGGGGAACGTGGGAGTCAGCGATGCAAAAATTACGCTGCCGCTGTATATGGCTATGTTCCTCTGAGGGCGGAAGCTATGGATTCTGCTTTCGGATTTTGCTCTTGCCGGTTTTGCGAGTTGCGGACGCAGTCTGCCGTGTGATATACTGGGTGAAGTAAAGGGAATATTGACGGAAGGGGATATTCTGCCGAAGGGAAGGATCGGTGGAGCGGACAGGGCATCAGCCCGGCAGGGAAAGGAGCTTTCTATGGCGAGGACGGTGGGGATAGGGCATCAGGACTTTGAACAGCTGCGGCGGGCAAACTGTTTTTATGTGGATAAGACAGACTTCATCAGAGAGTGGTGGGAGAGCGGGGATGTGGTGACCC
>CAMQOJ010000072.1 GCA_947003375.1 uncultured Lachnospiraceae bacterium | reverse complement strand
GAATTAAATATGCGAATACGCACCCATCCCTTCCAAAGCGTATCAGCAGAAAGGCGAATCAAATGAACTATGGAAAAAGAGGTGTCCGTGCCAAGCAGAGGGCACTTAACTCTAAGACAACAAAACTGGGGCGCAAGTTCGCGCTGACTTTGGTAAAGCTTGCCTTGGCCACTGTCATCGGGGTCGGCATATGGAGTATCTGTGCCCTCATGGGCGCGTATAAGGGCATCCTGGCCTCCACTCCGCAGATTCACTTGAGCGATGTGGTGGCCACGGGTGAAGCCACCATCGTATACGACTGCGAGGGCAACGAAATCGACCAGTACGTCAGCATGAACTCCAATCGAATCCAGATAAACAGCATGGACCTCATCCCCAAGCACCTGGGGGAGGCCTTTATCGCTCTGGAGGACAAGCGTTTCTACAAACACAACGGCGTGGACATAGAGGGAATCGTCCGCTCGGGCTTTCACTTCATACAGTCCATGGGCAAGACAAAGGAAGGTGCCAGCACCATCACCCAGCAGCTTCTGAAGAACACCATCTTCACCACATGGACCGAAGAAAACGGGAACATGATCAAGATGTTCAAGCGAAAATTTCAGGAACAGTACCTGGCCTTGGCAATCTCCGAGAAGTTCACCAAGGAGGAAGTGCTGCTGCGGTACATGAACGCCATCAACCTGGGGCAGAACACCTTAGGCGTGGAGTCCGCCTCCCAGCGGTACTTCGGCAAGTCCTGCAGCGACCTGACCCTGTCCGAGTGTGCCGTCATCGCCTCCATCACCCAGAACCCTACCGGCCTCGATCCTATCCGTTTCCCCAAGGCAAATGCCAAGCGTCGGCTGGATTGCCTAAACACGATGCTGGAGCTGGAGTTCATCTCCAAGGACGAATATGAGGAAGCCATTGCGGATACGGATGCTGTGTACGACCGCATCGAGCTGCACGACCTGGATGTCCAGACCGCCACCAATACCACTGAGGGCTCCTATTTCTCGGACGCGGTATACGAGCAGGTGCGGGAGGACCTGATCAATATCGCCGGATACAGCGAATCCATGGCGGAGACCCTGCTGACCTCCGGAGGCCTGCGCATCGAGTCCACCATGGATCCCACCATCCAGACTATCTGTGACGAGGAATTTTCCAACCCGGAGAACTTCCCCGAAAACGTATACTGGTATCTGAACTATGCCCTCACCGTCTACGGTGCCGATGACCAGCAGTACAATTTCAGCAAAGAGAACATGATGACTTGGTTCAAGGACAATCTGGACAAGGGCTTCAACCTGATATTCAGCTCCCAGGACGCGGCCTACGAGGCCATCGCCACCTACCGCAGCGCCGTGCTGGCCGATTTAGGCATAGCGGACAGGGAGGACAACTATATGGAATCCATCTCCATGACTGCCCAGCCCCAGGCTGCAATGACCATCCAGGACCAGTCCACCGGCTATGTGGTAGCCATCGTCGGCGGGCGCGGCACAAAGGAGGGGAGGCGGACTCTGAACCGCGCCACCGACGCCAAGCGTTCACCCGGCTCCACCTTCAAGGTGCTGGCTGCCTTCGCCCCTGCTTTAGACAGTGCGGGACAGACCCTGGCCACTCCCTACCTCGATGCTCCCTTCAACTTCAGCGACGGCACTCCCTGCCGGAACTGGTACAGCGGCTATCGGGGCATCAATTCCATCCGGGACGGCATCAGGGAATCCCTGAACATTGTCGCCGCCAAGACCGAGACTGTCATCACGCCCCAGCTGGGCTATGATTATCTGCTGAACTTCGGCTTCACCACCCTGACGGACGGCGTATGGCTCAGGGACTCCACCGGGGAGGAACGCTTCTACACGGATGTCAACCAGACGCTGGCTCTGGGCGGACTGACCTACGGCGCCACGCCCCTGGAACTGACGGCCGGCTATGCGGCTATCGCCAATATGGGAGCCTATATAGAGCCCAAGCTCTACACCAGGGTCACCAATACGGACGGCGACATCCTTTTGGACAATACCAATCCCACCTCCAGGCAGGTCATCAAGGAGACCACGGCGTTCCTGCTGACCGATGCCATGGTGGATGTGATAAGGGGTGTGGGCGGCACCGGCACCAGCTGTAATTTCAGCTCCACCATGGCCATCGCCGGCAAGACCGGAACCTCCACGGATTACAACGATGTGTGGTTCGCCGGCTTCACGCCCTACTATACCTGCAGCGTCTGGTCCGGATATGACAACAACGTGCATATGCGCAACACCAATCCCGGGAAGGAAACCAATCTCTCCAAGAACCTTTGGACCGCCATCATGAAGCGCGTCCATGAGAACCTGCCCGATGAAAAATTCACCACACCCCAGGGCATCGTCCGGGCGGAGGTGTGCACCATGTCGGGCCTGCAGCCCATCCCCGGCGTCTGTACCGCTACAAGAGGCGAATACTTTGCCGCAGGGACAGCCCCTACGGAGCCCTGCAATATCCATTACGTGGGAGATGTCTGCCATTACGACCTGCTTCCTGCAAGCCCGGAATGTCCTATGAAGGTACCCGGCAATCTGGATTTGCCATTCCAGGAGGACCCTTCCCTTCTACAGGGTTCCGCGGCCATAACGAATCAGACCGACCCCAACAGCGGCGCACAGTTGCCGGGCGGCACCGAAACGCCCCATTGCCAGCATAATGCCGCGTTCTTTGCAAATCCTGACTATGAGGCGATTCTGGCGCAGCAGGAATGGGAAATCGTGGAGAGGGAGCTGCAGAACGTACAGCCCGATCCCGGTGTGGATCCCGTCGCAGAGCCCGGTACAGAATAGCTTCCATCAAAATCCCTTGGAACAAGCCATGGCGATTCCGCATATGCCATGGCTTGTTTGTCGCCTTCAAGCGTTCCTTCCTTGCCTTATTCCTTTCTGTAACTGGCAAACTATGCTTGCATACAAATGTCGAATTATGGTATAATGTTGAAACAGAGGCACATTATAAAATCAGCGAAAACCAAGGAGAACAACCATGGAGCAGCCATTATATACTTCAGTAAAGGTGAACAACGAAATCGAACTGTGCGAGGTCACCGACCCGGATTGCAAGCAGCTCATCGAAAAAGCGCTTTTGAGTCAACGTATTTCCTACTATATCCGTTGGCCGAAATCCTCCCTCTTTCGCCGCAGTAAGTATGCGTGTACCATTTGCGTGAATGACAATTCCAAGGAAATAGCCGAAAATGTGGTCAGGTCCATCTGCGATGAAAAAGGATACCCTGTAAAATTCATCATGCGCAAATCCCAGAATCAATATCTGTAAAGACAGCGAGGGCAAATATGAATTCCAAACTATCCGGCAAACTGCGTATAAACCACATCCTCATCGGACTGCAGGTCGTCATTCTGCTGCTTGTCCCCTGTAGCTGGCTTCTCCACCGAAGCGATGTCTACAACAGGAATTTTACAGCGGACGACTATAGCCTGTCGGAGGCGGCGAAGGTGGATGATGGGGTCTCCGCGGACGCGTCCGGGGAGGGGGAAGGCGTACTCCTGTCCACTCTGCCTATCAGTCTGAAAAAAGGGATTTATCTCATTCAGGTTGATTTCAGCGTCGACCAGCCCGGCAGCTCCCTATCTGCAACCTCCAGCCTTGGACCCGTTGAGATGCGCTGTCCCACTATCGAGCTGAACCCTCACAGTCTCACTGAGAGCACCCTATTGGAGCTTTCCCGCGATGCTGACGATGTAAGCGTCCATATCTCTTTTTCGGGCAACGGCCAAATCCACATCAGCAACGTCGGAATCCATGAGACCAGCTATCTGTACAGGAAGAATTTCTGTTATGCCATCCTGCTTTGCCTGTTCATCAATTTAGGGTATTTTTTCCTGTGCTCCAAAATCAGGATTCGTAAGATACTGCTTGCCATGGCGTGCATCTTCCTGACCTCCTGCTATCCGCTGTACAACGACTTCCTCATTGTAGGGCATGACCTTCCCTTCCACCTGCTGCGCATCGATGCGATCAGCCAGGGGCTTTCCTATGGCACCTTTCCGGTAAAGCTTCATCCCTTATGGGCCAATGAATACGGATATGCCATCGGCATTTTTTACGGAGACGCCCTTCTCTACTTCCCTGCCCTTCTCCGGTTAATGGGCTTTTCCATCCAGGCGTCCTATAAGTTTTTCGTGGCATTCATCAATTTAGGCACGATTCTGCTCTGCTATTATTCTTTCCGCAAAATGTTCTCCAGCGAGAAGATAGCTCTGTTGGGCTGCGCGTCATATACGCTGGCCCCCTACCGCCTCATGAACCTGTATACCAGGGCCGCAGTGGGGGAATATTGCGCCCTGCTATGCTTTCCGCTGATTCTGTGCGGGTTTTATCTGATGTTCCAGAACAGCAAACGGGAGAACTGGTGGAAGCATGCTATCCTCACGGCTTTCGGTCTCAGCGGCATCATACAGTCCCATGTGCTGAGCATCCTCATAACAGGCTTCCTGATCATCCTGACCTGCCTGTTCCTGATACGGCGCGTCTTTCAGAAATATGTGTTCCGCTCCCTTGCCCTTGCCGCTGTGCTGACGGTTCTCCTCAATCTGAATTTCATTGTCCCGTTCCTGGATTTCTATGGGGAGGATATCATGATTCACTCCCCGGATTGGGTAGGCAGCATCATTGGTTCCTTTCAAGCCGGCGGCCTGTTTCCCATACAGCTTTTTACGCTGTTCCAGCACAGCAACGGCGGTGCCTGGCCTACTACCGCGGGCATCAGCAATGAGCCTACCTTCGGCATCGGAATCCTGTTGACCATCGGCCTGTTTTTATTCATATACCTGTCGGGCATCCACTATGGAGACTGCAAGAAGAACCGCAACCATGCCCCGGCTATCGTATGCATGCTGCTGAGCTGCCTGGCCCTGTATATGTCTACCTGCTACTTTCCCTGGGATGCCCTGATTTCCTCCAGTGATGCCGTGAAGAGCATCGTCTACAATATGGAATTCCCATGGCGGATGCTGGCGCCTGCCACGGCCCTGCTGACTTTCGTCCTGTGCTATGCTTTTGACATAGCGCAAAAATCCCTGGAAAAGCATTGGGGCTGCCTCATAGCCGCGAGCCTGGTTCTCGCTGCGGTGAATTTCGGATGGTATTTTTATGACTACAGCTTCTCAGGAGAGCCTTATCGGGTCTATACTACCTCGGAGCTGTATACGATGCAGATGTACTCCTATGAATATGTGCCCAGCGGCACCGACCCGGCCGCCCTGCAGGAGAACCTGATTCATGCAGAAGGCATATCTCCTCTGGAGGGCTATCAAAAGCAGGGGACGACCGTTTCCTGTACCGTCTCCGCCCAGGCACCGGATGCGCATATAGAGTTTCCGCTATTGTATTATAAGCATTATCAATGTATCGATACAAGCACCCGGCAAAGGCTGACTGTATGCGCCGGCACGAACAACATGGTGCGGGTCATGCTCCCGGAGGGGTACTCCGGCTCTATCCGGGTCAGCTTTGTGGAGCCATGGTTCTGGCGGCTGGCGGAAGCCGTATCGGCACTTGCGTGGATTGGAGTATGCTTCGCTTTGTATCGGACTAGAGACAGGAAAGTAAAGTTGAGAATTGTGCAAAAAATTTAGAAAATTTTGTTGACAAGACTGCCTGGACTTGCTATAATAGTATTTGTGAATGCGGGATGCATTCATGTGCTGCTGTGGCTCAGTAGGTAGAGCGTCGCATTGGTAGTGCGGAGGTCACGGGTCCGATTCCCGTCAGCAGCTTTCTTAATTTCTTGATTTTGCTGGGCTTGCAGGATTTCATAGAATCAAAACCAATCAAAGCTAATTTGATTGGTTTTTATTTTGCCTGGAACTCCGGGATGCTGCTTATGATCTGGCTCTTGGCATCAATGCTCCGCCTGTTCCTATGGTAATGGTTCTCCGTACAGGCGATATCCGTATGCACCATCTGCTCCATGAACAAGATTCTCCTTTCAAAGGTTCCATTGAACCTGCCTTTCTGGCTGGATGAATAGATGTCCTTGAAGAACCTATTGCCATTCGACTGATCCCCAAAATTGGGCAGCCGTTCCTGCTTCGTATTTATCCCAACACTAAAAAAAGGTGCAAAGCCCTGAATCATCTTGATGGTCCAATAAAGACTTTACACCTTCGTTCCGTGGCCGCTATTCAGTTGTAGGACTCATTCCTTGATCCTGTCAATATCCGTGAGATTCACGCCCAAAGAATTCAACACGGCCTTTAGTGAAAAATAATCATTTTTTAGGCTTGCGTATGTCCTTGTAGCGTTTTCATCTTTCGCAATCATCATATGGGCTTGGATCTTTTGGAACTCAATTATATTTCTTTCGATAATTTCGCCATTACAGGGCATATGATCACCTGCTTTCTGGAAACCATTTCTACGGAATCTATTTGAACCGAAATCTTATTGCCCGCGGGAATAAAGACTTTACACCTTTGTTTCGTGACTGCTATTTATTTGTAGGCCTGATTATTCTTTAATCTTGTCAAGCTCTGTCAAGTTTACTCCCGCCACTGTCAACAATGCTTTTAAAGAGATATAATCTTTCTTTAAATTTGCATATGTTTTTGTTGCATTCTCTTCTTTTGCAAGTGCCATGTTTTCCTGGACTTTTGTAAAGTCTTCAATGGCTCTTTGTGTAATTTCAAGATTGTATGGCATTAAATCACCTCCCACTTGCCAAAGTACTGCTTCGCTTATTCCTTGACATAATCAATTTCCGTCAGATTAATTCCCGAAGCTGTCAAGATAACTTTCAATTCCACATAACGTTTTTTCACCTTCGCATATGCTTCGGACTCCTTGTCACAACATAACATGTAATCCTATAATCTGGAGAATTCTTCAAGAGATATCTTTATCATTTTCTTCTCCGTCATGCGATTACCTCCAACTTCCCAAAACGCTGCCTACGTGTATCTGTTGATTCCATTATAACAGCCCTTCGATAAGGTGTAAAGCCTTTATTCAGTTGTCAAAGTACTTTGTATGGATTGCTTGTAGTTCCAATGGCTTGCTCGCTTCGATGCTACGCTATACCGGCAAGCCTTGGAATCCGCTTTTCGGTTATGGCTGCGCTGGTCTTGCTTTTCATATGCGATGACTCCTTCCTTTTGGATTATGGTTGATTGTTATGGTATCGATTGATGACAGTATCGTGGTTGTGGTTTTAAGTTGCCGTCCTGCACGCGAGATGTTCCTGTGACGCGCTGTGATGCCCATATGAGAGCTTTCATAGATGACGTATAGAAATTGTCCGTAAGATCCAGGCACTAAAATAAGCCTCACAAATGGCTGGATCGCATCAAATGGTTCAACATCATCTGTGGGACTTATTTATATGTCCGAATATTCGATTGCGATGTACAGGATATCTCCTTTCTGCGTATACTATTGCTATTTGTACTGGCTCTGCCAGCGTGTCCGATTCCCGTTTTTTGTATCGTATCTAATGACCTGCAACAGCAGCATCCGCCTCATCCTCCCTCTTCAGCCGCCGATACAGCGTAAGATACATGGTGATAAAGCAAGCAAGTCCTCCAATGCTGTTTGAGATGGGCTCTGCCCAGAACACACCGTCCACGCCCAAGCCCATTTTAGGCAGAATCATCGTCAGAGGGGCTACGATTACCGCCTTTCGCAGCAGGGAAAAGAAGACCGCATGCCTGGAATCCCCCAGCGCGGTGAAGGCCGACTGTCCGGTAAACTGGAACGCCATAAAGAAGAAGCCGAAAAAGTACAGCTTCAGCGCATCGGTTCCCGCCTCCAGCATGGCCGCATCCTCCGTAAAGATGGAGAGCAGCAGATGAGGGCTCTGTATCACCACCAGCCAGGCAAGCAGGGTGTACAGGATTCCCATGCAGGCCGTAAATCGGATTCCCTGGCAGACACGGTCATACCGCTTCGCCCCATAATTATACCCCAGCACCGGCTGGGCGCCGCTGGTAAGTCCGTTCACCGGCAGCGACAGAATCTCCCGCACGGAATTGATGACGGTCATGATGCCCACATACAGATCCCCGCCATATATCTTCAGGGTGGCGTTACATACCACCTGTACCAGGCAGTTCGTCCCCTGCATGATGAAGCCTGACATGCCAAGCGCGGCAATCTCCCGGGCCAGCTTCCAGTCCACCCGCAGATTCCGCCTCCTGATGTGGTGCCCCGCCTTCTTTCCCGTCAGGAACCACAGGACCCAGACACAAGATACGATCTGGCTCAAAACAGTGGCCAGGGCCGCACCGCCCACGCCCATATCCAGCACGAAGATGAACGCCGGATCCAGAACCAGGTTCAAAACCGCCCCAATCAGAGTCGTCATCATGCCAGTCTTTGGAAAGCCCTGCGCATTGATAAAGCCGTTCAGCCCAGTGGACAGCATGACGAAGGGCGTCCCGAACAGATAAATCCGCAGATACGCATCCGCATACACATAAGACGCGTCGCTGGCCCCGAACAGATAAAGCACAGGCCTGCGCAGCAAATAACAGAAAAGGAACATCGCCACAGAACACCCCAGCAGAAGGGAGCATGTATTCCCTAAAATCCGTTCCGCCCGCTCCTCTTCCCCCGCCCCTCGGGCTATGGAAAACAGAGGGGTCCCTCCGGTGCCGAACAGGTATGTAAAAGCAGCGACCAGCGTAGTCAGTGGAAACGCCAGTCCGATGCCTGTCAGCGCCATGCTGTCCGCTCCCGGAAGATGCCCGATGTAGATACGATCCACCACATTGTACAGGAGCAGGACCAGCTGCGCAAGCATCAAAGGAATCGCCTGGGAAATAATGTTTTTCCATACCTTTCCTTTTGAAAAATCATTTTCCATCCGCATTCTCTCTTCAATATGTCAATATGTATTGCTGTTGTCCACGATTACCTGAGCTTCCTTCTTCACTATGGTGGAAGTCCGAATCTTCTCCTGGAGAAGCTCATAGAACCTATCGTCCGGGAAATGCTTCACGTCCACCGTCTCCCCCGTCCATGCGCTCAGATGGATGGCATTGGAAATCGTAAGTCCCCTGATGCCCTCCTCTCCCGGGGCCAGGAGCTGCGCGCCGTGCAGCACAGCGGACGCGAAATTGTTCAGAATCCCCACATGCTGGGGCCCGCCCGAGAAATCCGCCGGAATATTGCATTCCCAGCACTCCGGCTTCCCAAAGGGCTCCTTGTTAATCCTGTTATGCTCCCTCTCCGAGACCACGTTCCGGTGGAAGACGATTCTGTTGTCCTCTACCACTACCTTGCCCATATCGCAGGCGATTTCCAGCCGGTTGGTGCCCGGCACCTCCCCGGTGGAGGTAATGTATTCCCCTGTGGTGCCGTTATCGTATTCGAAGTAGGCCATCACATCGTCCTCTACCTCGATATCATAATATTTGCCAAAGCTGGCCTTGGCGAATATCCTGTCCGGCATCCCGAACATCCACTGCCAGAGATCAAGCTGGTGAGGATTCTGATTGATCAGCGCACCGCCGCCTTCCGTCTTCCAGGCAGAACGCCATGTACTGCTGTCATGGTAGGCCTGGGGGCGGTACCAGTCTGTGATAATCCACGTAATCCTCTTTATATGGCCCAGCTCCCCCTTTTGTACCATTTCACGCAGCTTCTGGTACACCGGGTTCGTCCTCTGGTTGTACATGATACCGAATTTCCTGTCCGACCCTTCCGCGGCCGCGTTCATCTCTTTCACCTGGCTGGTGTAGACGCCGGCAGGCTTTTCCGTAATCACATGCAGGCCATGGGCAAATGCCTGAATGGCAAGGGGCGGATGATAGTAATGGGGCGTGGCGATGATTACCGCGTCGCAAAGGCCGCTGCCGTACATTTCCTGCGCATCACCGAATACCGGAATGTCCGGATACAGCTGCCTGGCCGCCTCACATCTGACCGGGGCGATGTCGCAGATTGCGCCCATTACCATATCCGGCACCTTTCCCTCTGCCACGCTCTTCACATGACCTGTTCCCATGTTGCCGAATCCGATTACGCCTAACCTGATTTTCTCCATAATACAGTCCCTCCTACATGACTACTCCGTCCAATATCTCTTCCAGCGCCTGGTACGCCAACGTAAAGGTACCCTCTCCGCCCTGGGGCAGGTTCTGCATCTTGTCGTCCAGCTCCAGCGCTGCCAGCCCTGAAAAGCTGCCCAGATGGGGCTCAAGGCTGAGATAGCCGTCATATCCACCGTCCAGAAGGCTTTTCAGGATATGTTCCACATTGCCGTCGCCGGATCCCGCGGGCACTACGCTGCCGTCTTTCATGAGCGCATCCTTGATATGCACATAGGCAATATATCCTTTCAGCTTTTCATAAGCCTTCTTTGTGTCCTGCCCGCACTGTACGAAATTAGCCGGATCGAACACCGCCTGAAAATGCCCGCACCCAAGCTGCTCCATCAGATCTGCGCACCGCTCCGCAGTGTCGCCGTAGATTTCCTTCTCATTCTCATGGAGCAGCACCACGTCCTGTTCTCTGGCATACGCTATCATTCTGCGCAGACGGTCAAGCACCTCCCCGCGGTCTTCGGCAGTCCACTCCTGTCTGGCTCCCCCGTCGGAGCCGCAGCAGCCCTCTGCCGGACCAGGCTTCGCCGGAGGGTAGAAGCTAAACATCCTGATATATCTGGCATCCAGCCTTTTCGCGATTTCCACCACTCTCTGAAACTGCCCGAAATGCGCCTCGAAATCCTCGTCCAGCCTTATCTTCCCTATAGGAGAGCCTATGGAGGATGCCTTTACCCCGCTTCTCTCCATCTTCTCCTTCAGTGCGGCCACCTCTCCGTCGGTGAGGTCCGCAATGTTCTTTCCGTCGATTCCCCTGGGCTCGAAATACCTTATGTCCAGCTTTTTCAGTACCCTGAACTGGGTATCCACATCCTCCGCGATTTCATCGGCGAAGCCGCTGATTTTGTCATATTTCATATGCCCCTCTCTCCTCCTTCCCCGTACTTCCTTTCTATTATACCAAGCCCTCTGTATGGCAGCAAGTACCAAAATAGATTTCCAGAGGCTCCAGCCACTGGAAAAAATCCCTTTCTATCCGCTGCCGCAGAGCCGTCCTTTCCTCCTCTTCCACAAAAGCGCCGGCTACGGCATTGAGGGCCAGCCGCTTCAAATCGCTTCCGCTCAGCAGGAGCTCTCTTTGCAGCAGGAGATATTCTTTTTTCAAATCAGTATCAGAAACGGTCATGTTGTCCGTGTTGACCGTAGCACAGATGCCCTTTTCCAGAAACATGGGCAGCGGATACAGCTGTGGCGATTCCACCGTCCTTGTCTGCAGGTTGCTGGAATAGCACGTTTCCAGAAAAACCTTCCTGTCCTTTATCATCGCCATCAATTCCGCATCCTCCATGGCATGTATCCCGTGTCCGATGCGGACGGCTCCCAGCTCCAGGGCCTCTCTGACGCTTTCCGCTCCCGCCGCCTCCCCGGCATGCAGGACGGCCGGTATCCGCCGCTCCTTCGCCCTGTCGAAGACCGGGGCAAAAGCCTCCGTTGGATAAGCCGCCTCATTTCCGGCCAGGTCCAGAGCGCAGACTCCCTTTCCCAGGAATTTCTCTGCCACTGCTACAGTCTCCATATTCTCCGTCTCATTTCCCGCCCCGCGCATACAGCACAGAATCAGCCCTGCTGATATCCCGAACTCCCTGATTCCCTGTGCAAGGCCAGATACTGCCGCCTCCACGGCGTTCTCCTGGGTAAGCCCTTTCTTTAAGTGCAGCTGGGGCGCGAAGCGAATCTCCGCATGACACAGTCCCTGGCCATGCAGCTTCTCCAGAAGTCTGTAGACGGCGAATTCCATGCTCTCCCCTGTCTGCAGCACCTGAAGAGGCAGGTCGAATTTTTCCAGATACTGTCCCAGATTCCTGCACCCAGGCTCCACAACCAGCAGTTGCTTGATTTTCTCTTCCCTCTCCGGCCTCAGCTCGACTCCCGACATTTTCGCCAATTGAGCCATGTCTTCCGGATCAATGGAGCCGTCAAGGTGTAAATGCAGATCTATCATGCCCTCTTCCCCCCTTCTTGAAAATAAGCTTTTTCGCTTATCTCCAGGGTAGCTTATTTGGGGCGGAATGTCAACGCAAAGACGGCTAAGTGTATCTCCTGATTTTACCGAAGTGAAAAGCTTCCTCGTTATACGCCATCCCCCTTTTTCTCCATCATTTTCCTGGCCTCTTCCAGGAGGATGTTTTTTCTGCGCAGACGGGACAGGAGCTGCATGCTCAGGGCCGCCAGCGCCGCAATTATCACGGCAGAGGCGGAAATCCACCAGGGACTCCCTTCTTCCGGCACCTTTGTCGCCGAGGGCATCGGCCGGGGCTTTTTG
>CAMQOJ010000071.1 GCA_947003375.1 uncultured Lachnospiraceae bacterium | reverse complement strand
CCTACGTTTCAATATATTTTTTATTATAAGCGAATAAAGTCAAAAACACAACAAGGAAAAGCAGGCCAACGAAACCATTAAGCCCCGTCAGCCTGCCCTTCATACTAACTCCATATATTGTTTCTTTATTCCTTTTTAGGCAATCCCCATCATCTTCCCAATCCAGTATATCACCCCCAGCACCCAGCTAGTAAAGATCCCATACAAAATCACCGGCCCCGCAATGGTAAAAATCTTACACCCAATCCCGAAGACCTGCCCCTCCGCCTTGTACTCAATGGCCGGGGCCGCCACGGAATTCGCGAAGCCTGTGATGGGCACCAGGGCCCCGGCGCCGCCCCATTTGGCAATCTTTTGGAATAGCCCAAAGCCTGTCAGGAGCACCGACAAAAGCACCAGGAGCAGAGAGCACCAGCTCCCCGCCGACTGCTTGTCCAGCCCTAAGTCCTCTGCGTAATTCAGGATAAACTGCCCGATGCAGCAGATGATGCCTCCCGTGATGAACGCGTGCAGCATCTGCTGCCAGAGGTTGTGGGTAGGCGTCACTGCCTTGACATACTGTTCATATTCTTTCTGCTGTTGTTTCTTTTCATTGCCCGTCGCTTTCTCTTCCATGGTCTTCCTCCTCTTACCTCCAGTATGCACAGCCGACGTGAAATCTATTCCACCTCTTTCCCCTCCCGCCCCGCGGTGGAGATGAGGGCCTTGTCCACATCCTCCTCGTAATTGCGCATGGCCACCTCTATGGGCGTGGGATCCTTGGTGAGCCGCCTGCCGCCCACATGGTTGAAGAACAGGATGATTCCCGCCGCAAGGCCCAGGGAGTAGGACACCTCCAGCGTGTTCAGCCCCTGGGGCTCCCTGTCCATCACCATCCGATAGATTTCCGTGAACACATCGTTGATGCCCACGTCATTGTGGTACGCCATGATGGTAAAGGCGGTGCCGAAGAAGCTTACCAGGCACACCAGAGCGCATTTCGCCCACTGTTGCCAGCCCTTGTGCCTGTCCACGTCGACCCGCTCCACCAGCACGTCCGGTTCCCCCACGATCTGCACGCTGATTCCCGGACAGGTCTCCTCCATAAGCTTCACCAGATGAAGGGAGCTGATGACGCATCTCCTGGCGTCCCCGCTGCCGAAATGGTGCACCTTCAGCGCTTTCAGCTTGGCGGAGATGACAGAGTCCATACAGCGAAGCGCGGCCATGTCCGACAAAAAGACATCCTCCGACTGCACCTCCACATTCCTCTCACATTTCAAATATACTGTCGCATTTGCCATATAGCATCTCTCTTTCTCCGCTTCAGCGACACAGGCAGCAGAAGCGTATTTTTCAGACTTAGACAGTCCGATGCAGCTCTGTCAGAAAGTAGAGCAGCGAGCCGCATATCTTCCCCGCCGCCATGCTGATGATAGCCAGACCCAGCCCATGCCGGAACGAGATGCGCCGCGTCAGGATAGGGATGCTGTCCAGCATCTCCGCGATGGCCAGCGCCAGGCACCCCACGAACATCCCCGCAAACAGGCCGAACACCGCCTGGAACGCGGTTCCCGCCCCGTCCAGCAAGTTGACATACTGGGGACATCGCTGCTGCCACCAGGCATGGAACTGGCAATACCTGGAAAAGACGCTGAGCACGCAGCCCGTCAGCGTACCGAATATCACCATCTCCTCATATATGGTCACATACTCCGCCGTATGGGTCTTCCCCGCGAACCTCGGCACCAGCCCCACCGCCGCCAGCACCGTGAACACCCCTGCCGCCGCCAGCAGCCCATAACTTCCCCCGATTAAAATCAGAAAAAAATTCCGCATCATCCAATCAGCTTTCCTTTCAGGTTTCCTGATTATTATGATGCGGAATTGCCAAAATTATTCTTTTATCTCAAATCACTCTTCCCAAAACGGCGCAAAGCTGATGTTCAGATCCACCTCCGTCTGGATGCCCTGCACCCTCCCTGACTGGGAATACTGCCATATCTTAAAGTCATAGGGATAATAGAAATCCTCCCTGTACGCCGCGAACCATTTGTCATACCCCTCCAGCGCGCCCAGCTCCAGCATCATGATGCCCATCTCCGTATTGTAGTAGAGCATGGGCCTCTGCCCCGCGCTCTCCACAGTCTGGCAGAACAGCCCGGCCAGCCTGGTCCGCTCCTCTATGGAGATGGCGTTCATCCGGCCCTCGGATTCCGTGACCTTTTCCACATCGAACACGATGGGGCATTCCAGGCTGTAGGGAGCGCTTTTCTCCAGCACCAGATTGGCCTCCTCCACCACCTCCTCTTCGGTGATGGCCTGGCTGTAGATATAGGCTCCCACCTTGATGCCCGCTGCCTGGGCCCCCTGTACATTGGCGTCGAAATTCGCGTCCTCCACCAGCTTCCCGGTGCCGTACCCTCTGTAGGCCGCCCGGATGAAGGCGAATTCCACCCCGTCCTGGGCCACCAGGTTCCAGTCGATGTCCCCCTGATGCTCCGATACATCGATGCCTTTGTGGGAGATGACCTGGCCGTCCTGCAGATACTGATACTCTCCCGTCTCCAGGATATTTAAGCCCGCGTCCTCCCGGCCATGCTGCTTCAGGCTGTAGTCAATGGGGACCACATGGTACTGTCCGCCGCTGTATACGATCATATCATCCGGATACAGCGGCCGCAGGGCCTCCACCACCGAGTCCCCGTCATTGAGCCTGGTGCGGATGTCCTCCAGCACTTCCGAGGCCGCCTGCTGCCTTGCGTTGGCCACCTGGACCTCCACCTCCTCCGGAGAAAGCCCCACAGAGCCTGACAGCACACCCACCACGTTCCCGTCGGCATCCACCACATTCCCGTCGGCGTCAATGCTGACATCCAGCACATCTGTGCCGGAAACGGCCGTGTCCCCCTTCACCCGCTCCCTGATCCAGGCATAGATGGAGACCACCGAGAACATCACCGCCACCATCACCACCAGGCACGCCAACATGGCAGTAATCCGGCGGCACACCCCCCTTCCCAGGCGTCTCCTCCCTGCCCTGCCTCTGATCATATTCCTATCGTCCATCCTGTCCTTCATGCCCATCCTTTCCCTCCGCAGCAATCCTTCTATACACTTATAGTAAACGAATTGCCGCCGGATGAAAAGGGCTTTTTTGCGATTTCATAAAATTTACAGTATCTTATACTGCTTAACGATTTCACCTGCCGTGAAACCAGACTACATAACGCTGACTGGTTCAGTCGCATAATTACATTAGGCAGTATTCAGCGTTATGCAGCATAAGCTTAGCGGACCTTCTCCCGCAGCTTCAATAGGATCCGCTTCTCCATGCGGCTGACCTGCACCTGGCTGACGCCCAGCCTGGCGGCGATCTCCGTCTGGGTCTTGTCCTGGAAATACCTCATGTAGATCAGGTTCCTGTCCTTTGGCTCCAGGCTGTCCAGGAGCTGCCCCAGCAGCATATGGTTCAGAATCTCCTCCTTCTCCACATCCTCCCCGCTGCAGCCGCCTGCCACGCTGCTGCCCACGCCGCCATCGCCTCCCCGCACCACCTTGTCCACCAGATAGACCTCGCTGCCATCGTCCTGGTAGACCGCGGCGTAGATGGACTCCACCGAGGTGTCGGCTTCCATGGCCAGCACCACATCCTCCACGGACAGTCCCGTCTCCTCCGCGATTTCCCGCACCGTGGGCTCCCTGCTTTCCCTTCCCTGGAGTTTCTGCCTGGCCAGCCTCACCTTCAGCCCGTTCTCCTTGATAGTCCTGGACACCTTCACCGGCCCATCGTCCCGCAGGAACCGCTTGATCTCCCCGGTAATCATGGGCACTGCATAGGTGGAGAATTTCAGCCCAAGCTTCAGGTCGAACTTATCGATGGCCTTCATGAGCCCTATGGCGCCTACCTGGAAGAGATCCTCCAGATCATGTCCCCTGCCCGCGAACCGCCTCACGATATGGCGTACCAGCCCCAGATTGCTCTCTATCAGTACCTCTCTTGCCTCGTTTTCTCCCGCCTGTGATCTGGCAATCAGCACTGATGTTCTATCCATCCGCCCACTCCTATTTTCTTGATCATGCGGACTTTTGTCCCCTGGCCCGGAGCGCTCTCCACCTCCAGGTCGTCCATGAAGGCCTCCATGAACGCGAAGCCCATGCCTGAGCGCTCCAGCTCCGGCTTCGTGGTGTACAGGGGCTCCATGGCCTGTTCCACGTCCACAATCCCTTTCCCGCTGTCGATGACTTCTATATGTAGGATATTCTTCTCCAGAGCGCAGCACAGCCTTACCTTGCCCGGGTTCGCCTCCTTTCTCCCCCGGAACCCGGATTCCTCCTGTCCGCCAGGCCTCCCGTAGCCCTGCAGATTCTCGTATCCGTGTATGATGGAATTGGTCACCGCCTCAGACACGGCTGTCTTGATATCCGCCATCTCCTCCAGCGTGGGATTCAGATGGGCGATGAACGCCGCCACCGCCACCCTGGCGAACCCTTCGTTGGCCGATAAGGCGTCAAAGATAATCTCCATTTCATTCCTCATGATTCCAGTACCTCCACTATTTTATTTAATCCTGACAGCCTGAAGATCCGCTCTATCTGCCTGTCCACATGAATGGCGTAGACCCGTCCCCCAAAGCAGGATATCTTGCGGTAGCGCCCCATGATGATGCCTATCCCGGAAGAGTCCATGAACTTCGTCCTCCCGAAGTCGAATACCACATCGCGCACCTCCTTCCTGACCAGATACCTGTCCGCGCACTCGCAGATGAATCCCGCCCCGTGATGGTCGATCTCCTCCGGCAGCTGAATCAGAAGGCAGTTGTCGATGACCTGAAAATCCTCTGTAGTGACCTGTCCCATACCTTACATCCTTCCTTTCCGCATCGTTTTCCGTACAAATATATTTGTACAAAGGCATTCATATAAAGCGAACAAAAAAGAACCCGTATCGTCTACAGGTTCTCTTCTTTCGTACTTCTCACCTTAAGCACCGATGCCGCCCGGAAAATCTTCCCACGCTTAACCGGCGTTCAGATTATCTTTGCGATACTTGGCCAGCCTGGCATTCTCTGTGTCAGGGAACAGCTCTATCACCTTGTCATAGGTGGTGATGGCGTTTGCCGTATCGCCGCTGGAGCGGTATGCCTCCCCCAGATGATAAAGCGCGTCGGCATTGGCAGCATCGTACTTCACCGCCTTGCTCAGGGTCTCCAACGCCTCCTCATAGCGTCCGGTGTAGTACTGCTGATAGCCCTCGTCATAATACTCCTTGGAGAGCTCTGGCCCAATGGCGGAGGCCATTGACTGGTACAGTCGCTGAAAGCTGTCAGACATGGAAGCCATGTCCACTTCCTCGACCAGCTCCTCCAGCTTGTCTGCCGCCACATGCATATCCGTGGTCTCCAGATATTCCGCCGCTATCTGAATCAGGCTCTCCGTGGTCTCTATGGTTCCGCCTGCCCCCGCGTAGCCCTCAATCTCCGTGCGGAGGTTCTGGACATTTCCGTTCAGGCTCTCTATCTGGCCCTCCAGCTCCTGGATGCGGGCCGTCTTCGCGTCTGATTCGCTGCTGATCTTGGTAATCGTCTGCTGCTCCTCATTCCTGACCCGCGACTGGGCCGCCGGCACCACCAGGAAATACATGGCCGCTATGCCGATGACAAGGCCGATGATCATATTCAGCACGGTGGCGAAGCCGCCGCTCCGCTTGGGCTCCTTGACGTTCAGGGGCTGGATGATGACCTCATTCTCGCTCTGGTACCTGACAGCCTCATCCTTCTTCCGTCTCCTTACCCCTTCTTCCGGCATCAGGGCCTGCTCCACCTCTTTCAGGTAGCGCAGGGTCTGGAGATTGTTCTTGTCAATCTCCAGGCATTTGCGAAGCTCCCGCTCCGCTCGCTCCCATTCCTCCTGCTCCATGTACAACAATGCCAGCAGCTGATGGGCCCGTATGAACCTGGGATTCAGGGACAGCACCTTCCTCAGCTGAATCACTGCCAGGTCCTTGCTGTCCTGACTGCACAGGGCCAATGCCCTGTTGTATTTCTTGATCGTCTGATTGATAGCGTCCAGCCTGCCGGAGTTGGACCGTATCTTATCGATGTACTCGTCCGCGATATTCTTATCCGGAGACATGTTCTTGCTGATGACCCATTCCCTGAGGGCGGATGCCGCATCCCCCATCTCAAAGTACACCAGCCCCAGGAGATTCCGCGCCTTGATATTGTTCTTGTTGAACCGCAGGCCCTGGCGCAGGCTGGCGGCAGCGCCGCTCAAATCCCTGACCCCTGCCTTTTCCAAGCCCTCATTATAATACATGTTGGAGACATGCAGCACTTTCTTATACAGGGAGACGTCGGCTCCGCAGGAAGTGCAGAAGTCATGCTCCGACAGGCGGCGACCGCAATTATAACAAAACATCATTGTCCTTTTTCATACTCCTATTCCAATTCGCTCTCAGTCTCCGTTATCTTCTTGATCAGCAGATCCGCTATATCCGTCAGATCCTGCTGATAGATGGCCTCCTCCACATCCTCCACTTCCAGGCTGGGATGGAATTTTTTCAGTTCGTCCTCAAAATTTATCATGCCTCAAGCAACTCCTTAATCTCACCGACTAAATACAGGCTTCCCGCCACATAAACGCGCTCCTGCTCCCCTCGATTCTGGCACAGTCTGCGGAAAGCCGTCCCCACATCCTCGCAGGCCTCCCAGGCACAGTCCGGATATCCGCCGAACAGCGCCGCAAGCTCCTCCACCTCCAGCGCCCGGCTGCTGTGCATACGGGTCAGACAGATTCTCTGGAAAAGGCCGCTGCGGACCACCTCCTGCACCATGCGTCCGTAGTCCTTATCCCTGACCACGCCGAACAGCAGGCTCCTCCTGCCCGGATGCCCGTCCCCGGCCACCGTCTCCAGAAAAGCCCGGATGCCGTCCTCATTGTGGGCGCCGTCCACATAGACCTCCGGAAGCACCTCCTCCATGCGCCCCGCCCAGAAACAGTCCGCCACGCCCTGCCTGACCTGCTCCGGCGCAATGGTCCTGCCAGCCTCCAGCACCTCAATGGCCCGGAAGGCCAGCACGCAGTTCTCCATCTGATAAGCGGCGATGGTGCGGAGCGTAAGCGGAATATATCTATCATACAGATTACGCACGCAAAAATCAATGGTTTTTCTCTTAAAATTTGAAAAACAATAGTCATCTTCCGACACGGAGTACGCGGATATTCCAAGCTCCCGGGCGCGCCCCCAAAAAACCCGGCTGGTCTCCTCACAGGTATCCCACCACACCGCCGGCACGCCGGCGCGGAGAATGCCCGCTTTTTCATAGGCGATTTTTTCCAGGGTATCCCCCAGCACCCTCACATGATCCAGGCCGATGTGCGTGATTACGGCCAGTTCCTTCCGTTTAACCGCATTCGTGGCATCCAGCCTGCCGCCCACGCCTGTCTCCAGAATGCAGAAATCCGGCTTTTCCTCCGCGAAAGCCACCATGGCCATGAAGAAGAGATATTCGAAATAGGTTGGATGGTAGGCTCCCTCCGCCCCGCGTCCCAAAGCGTCCCAGTCCAGCAGCCCATAGACATGGAGGAACGCCCGCAGGAAATCCTCCTCCGAAATCATTCTGCCGTCTACCGCGAACCGCTCCCGGATGCACACCAGATGGGGAGAAGTGAACAGCGCCACCCTGTATCCCCCGGCCTGCAGAATGCTGCGCAGATAAGCGCATACAGAGCCCTTTCCGTTGGTTCCAGCCACATGGACGATCCGCATGCCCTGATCCGGGTCGCCCAGCCGATGGAGGAAGTCCCTGGTCTGCTCTATTGTGTGTTTTGAGGTAAAGCGCGGCACCTCCTCGATATATGCCGCCGCCTGCTCAAAAGTCGTAATCTCCTGTCTGTCCAAAACGGCACGCCTCCCCGCATCATCAGGCAGCTTTTCTGCCCTCCTCTATATCGACGACCCTTCTGCCCTTCATATGCTTTCCCGCCATGGCCATTATCTGGCTCACGGCCAGCCGATAGCCATAGGTCGCATACGGAAACATCATGACATAATAAGGGAAAATGTATCTGGCCTTGGCCTCATAGATAATGCTGAAGAAAAATCCTCCGATTATCGTCACGGCCAGCACATGCTGCAGAATCGGGCTGTCCTTCTTCACAGCCAGCAGAAAATAGCACAGCATCCCCACATACATGATGAACTGCCATCTGTCGCACACATGCAGCGCTTTGAAGTAGTCCTCTCCATACAGCCTGGCCGCCAGGGAATCCGGGGCAGGCCCATCCTCCGATTCCGGACTCTCCGCATTGAAGTACAGCGCCTGATACAACGGCTCGTTCCACTGGGACAGCAGCTTTCCCTTGAAAAAATGAACCGCGTATCCCCAGTCGTCCGCAAAGGCCCTCAGCCTCTCCTTCAAATCCCTTTTTGCGATTGCGGACACGGCCTCCCTGCTGCCCGCCGCCTCGCCATAGAAGACCTCTTTCGGATAATTATTGTACCACCCATATGCCCCATAGTTTTCCATCATCCCCATGGTCACCCAGGCAATGATGGGAATCCCTCCGTCGTTCTCATAGCCGGAACGGATTTCGTATATTTTCCAGACAGCCTCATAGGAGCCGTAGCAGAGCACTGCCCCCAGCAGAAACGCCAGCACAATTCTCATATCCCTGTGCAGCAGGGCATGCAGCAGCACGGTAAGGCCTACCGCCACCAGCAGAATCAGGGAATTCTTCCGCACCAGCAGGGCGAGCATCAGCGCCAGCGCCATCAGCACCAGGTGCCGGTTCCTCCGCTCCGCCAGATAACGCAGCAGCGCCCACTCCACCAACAGCGCAAAGAAAATGCTGGGAATGTCCCCATACACCCATGGCGTATAGAAAATCAGGGGAAGGCAGCCGAGCATCAGAATATTGTAGCCCACAATAGCTGCCGTGCTCCCGGTAATCTCAGAGAGGATACGGTACCCCAGATAGATGCTGCCCAAGGCGAAGAACAGATTCAGCATCTCCACAGCATGGTAATTGTAGGTGCCCACCACTCGAAACAAGAGCTCATAAATCGCCGTCAGGCCCATCTGGTGGGGATGCATGCTATGGTAGCCTCCTGTGCTCAGGAAATCATAGTTCCCTTCTATGAAATAGGAGGCTCCTCCATAGATGAATGCCGGATCCCCCACGGGTATATGGGCGGAGGATTCAATCCACCACATCCCGGCCACCGTGAACCAAACCAAAGTCAAAACCAGAGAGCAGCGGCATAGGATATACTGCAGCCCTCTGTCTACATACCTCTCCACCAACAGCAGCACCGCCATAATGCCTGCCGCCACCGCAAGCCCCAAAATGTTCCCGCTCCTGGAATCCAGCACATCCACAGACAGCTCCCTGCCGCCGGGCAGCATATACTGGGTGTACCGGAAAGAATACCTGGCCAGGCATAAAAATATCACGCAGCCCACGATGCGCACTACCAGGTTCCCCAAAGCATACAGATTCCTGACTGCCCTCTCTTTATCCCACCCCATATCTTTTGTCCCCCATCCCTCAAAAGCTTTGGATATTCCCCATATCCGTAACTATTGCAGCTGTGAAAGCCGCAGCTCCACCTGCTCCATCATCTGGGTGTATTTGGCCAGCTTCTCCCGCTCCTGGGCTATCTTTTCCTCCGGGGCCTTGGACAGGAACCGCTCGTTGGAGAGCATGCCGTTCACCCGGGCCAGCTCCCCCTCCAGCCTCTTTTTCTCTTTCTGCAGGCGCTCCCTCTCCTGGGCCACGTCCACCAGCTCCGCGAAGGGAATATACAGCGTGGCACCGGGAATCACCACCGACACCGCGTCCTTGGCAATCTCCTCCGCCCGTATGCTGACGGCCTGGCCGCCTTCCGTAATCGCTTTTGCCTCCTCTCCTGTCTTTAAGACCATCTTCACCTCATTGGCACAGGCCAGGGAAGCGAAGAACAGCCTGCCCTCCGTAAAGGTGCGGATGATGTCCTCCTTCTCGCTGACCACGTAGATAGTGGTCCTGCGGCTGGGCGGCACGTTGCTGTCGTTGCGGATATTGCGCACGGCCCGCACGGCCTGCTTGATGATTTCGATGTCCTTCTCCTCCCCGGGGAAGCTTCTCTCCTGGCGATGCTCCGGCCATCTGCTGATGACGATGGATTCCTCCATGGAAGACGCTGCCCCCGCATCGGCAGTCTCCACGGAATGCCCCTCTTCCATTTCCCGCAGGGTGCAGAAAATCTCTTCCGTGATGAAAGGCATATAGGGATGCAGGAGCTTTAAGGCATCCGTCAGCACTGTCTTCAAAGTCCACAGCGCCGCGTTCTGGCTGGCCGCGTCGTCCGTATTGTACAGACGCGGCTTTACCATCTCGATGTACCAGTCGCAGAATTCGTCCCAGATGAAATCGTAGACCTTCTGTATGGCGATGCCCAGCTCGTAGTTCTCCATATTGGCGGTGACATCCTTTATCAGGGTATTCAGCTTAGACAGTATCCATCTGTCCACAGGCTGCAGAGTCTGTGCCGGAGCCTCAGTCACCGTTTTCCCGTTCATGTTCATCATGATGAACCGTGAAGCATTCCACACCTTGTTGGCGAAATTCCGGCTATTTTCCATCCTTTCATAGTAGAATCTCATATCGTTGCCCGGGGCGTTTCCCGTAATCAGGGTCAGCCGCAGGGCATCCGCACCGTACTGGTCGATCAGCTCCAGGGGGTCTATGCCGTTGCCCAGGGATTTGGAGAACTTCCGCCCCTGGCTGTCCCGCATCAGACCGTGGAAGAGCACGGTGTGGAAGGGCTTCGCGCCCATCTGCTCAAAACCGGAGAAAATCATCCGGATGACCCAGAAAAAGATGATGTCATAGCCCGTCACCAGCACGTCCGTGGGATAGAAATACTTTAAGTCCTCGGTCTCATCCGGCCAGCCCAGGGTCTCGAAGGGCCACAGCGCCGAGGAGAACCAGGTGTCCAGCACGTCCGGATCCTGGGTCAGATGCGTGCAGCCGCATTTCGGGCAGGCCTGGGGCGCAGTTCTGGCCACCACCACTTCCCCGCACTCGTCGCAGTAGTAGGCGGGAATCCTGTGGCCCCACCAGAGCTGCCTGCTGATGCACCAGTCGCGGATATTGTCCGTCCAGTTGAAATAGGTCTTCTCCATGCGCTCCGGAATCAGCCTGATCTCGCCTGTCTTCACAGCCTCCACTGCGGGCTTTATCAGCTCGTCCATCTTCACGAACCACTGCTCCTTCACAAGTGGCTCCACAGTGGTCTTGCAGCGCTCGTGGGTGCCTACGTTATGGGAATAGTCCTCTATCTTTACTAAAAGCCCAAGGCTCTCCAGCTCCTCCACGATAGCCTTCCTGGCCACATACCGGTCCATCCCTGCGAACTTCCCGCCGTTCTCGTTGATGGTAGCATCATCGTTCATCACGTTGATCACGGGCAGGTCATGGCGCTTGCCCACCTCGAAGTCGTTGGGGTCATGGGCAGGGGTGATTTTCACCACGCCCGTCCCGAACTCCCTGTCCACATAGGTGTCCGTGACCACGGGAATCACCCGGTTCATCAAAGGGAGCATCACGCTCTTTCCGATGAGGTGGGCGTACCGCTCATCCTCCGGGTGGATGGCCACCGCCGTATCGCCCAGCATGGTCTCCGGACGGGTGGTGGCAAAGGTCAGGAATTCCGTGTCGCTGGGGGTTCCGTCCTCCCGCATCACAGGATACTTGATATGCCACAGATGGCCCGCCTGCTCCTGGTACTCCACCTCCGCGTCGGAGATAGAGGTATTGCACACCGGACACCAGTTGATGATGCGCCTCCCCTTGTAGATATAGCCCTTCTCATGCATCTTCACGAAGACTTCCGTCACGGCCCGGTTGCAGCCCTCGTCCATGGTGAAGCGCTCCCTGTCCCAGTCGCAGGAGGAGCCCATCTTCTTCAATTGGTCAACGATGCGGCCGCCGTACTCCCGCTTCCAGTCCCAGGCACGCTCTAAAAACTTCTCCCGGCCCAGGTCGTACTTGTCGATGCCCTCCTCCTTCAGCTTCTCGATGATCTTCACCTCCGTGGAGATGGCGGCGTGGTCCGTGCCCGGCTGCCAGAGGGTGTTGTAGCCCTGCATGCGCTTGAAGCGGATCAGGATGTCCTGCATGGTGTTGTCCAGGGCGTGGCCCATGTGGAGCTGTCCGGTGATGTTTGGCGGGGGGATGACGATGGTGAAGGGCTTCCTGTCGTAATCCACCTCCGCATGGAAGTATCTCTTGTCCAACCATTTTTGGTATAATCTGTCCTCCAGCCCTTTGGGGTCGTAGGTCTTTGCCAGTTCTTTGGAATGCTTTTCTTCCATGGAATGCTTTTCTTCCATGGAATGCTTTTCTTCCAT
>CAMQOJ010000070.1 GCA_947003375.1 uncultured Lachnospiraceae bacterium | reverse complement strand
ATACTTTCTTAGCTTACATCTGAAGGCCCTCCTCACACAGTCGTCCTGGGGTCGGACGCGTCTGCCAGGTTCTGGCCGGGCACGTAGAGCACCAGGGTGATGACCGAAGCCACCGCCACGGGAGTCCAGAATTCCCAGCCCCATCCAGGGGTCACCATAGCATTCTGCGCCTCATAAATGAGACGGCCTAGGGATACCTCGCTCATGCCCAGCCCGATATAGGAGAGGAATACCTCCGAGGAGATGTAGCCGGGGATAGCGGCGGCAATCTCCAGCACGATGACGCTGGTCATGAAGGGCAGGATGTTCTTCAGGGCAATCTTGAAGATGCTGGTGCCCAGGCAGCGGCTGGCCAGGTTGTACTCATGGTCGCGGATGATGATGACCCGCGTCCGGATATAGTAGGCCATGCCCAGCCATCCCATGATCGTCATGGCGAAGACCAGCGTCCAGAAGCTGGGGGAGAACACCATGACCAGCACCGCGGTGAACAGCGTCCCCGGGATATTCCCCAGGATATTGTAGACCTCGTTCATGATCATGTCCACCTTGCGGGAGAATCCCCAGATTGCGCCCAGCAGGATGCCGATGGTCATGTTGATGGCCGCGCATATGACGGCCAGGGATACGGAAATCCGGGAGCCGTTCCACACCGAGTCGAATGTGGACGCGCCCGTCCCGCCTGCGCCGAACAGCCATTTTATATGGAACCCGTAGCGCTCGATGGCCGCGGAGGGCGTCAGATGCTGGCCGCCCCGCTCATTCACGTAGAGGTACGGATTCACCTGGTCGTCGTACCCGATCACTGTGGGATAGAGATACGCGAAGGCAATCAGCACCGCCAGGATCACCAGCACTACCACATTGATCTTCTTGCGGAAGAACACGCGGAACACGCTCTTCCAGTAGGAATAGCGCGGCGCGGTGATTCTCTCAGAGGCCAGTTCGTCATTATTGATGCGGGAGAACAACTCCTCGTCCGACAGATTGTATTTCCTGCTGAAATCTTCCACTGCGCTCACCTCGCTTTCTCTGTAAAGGAAATCCTCGGGTCAACCGTCGCCATCACCACATCGCCCAGAATCAGGGACAGCACCGACAGCACCGTGTAAAACAGCGTCACGCCTACGATGACCGAGTTGTCGTACTGGTTGATGGCGTCAATCAGCAGGCCGCCCGCGCCGGGAACCAGATAGACGCGCTCGGTAATCAGTGCGCCCGTCATGGCGAACAGGAGCGAACCCGGTATCCCCTGGAAAATGGGAATCGCCGCCACCTTCATGACATGCTTGAAGAATATCTCCGTCTCCGACATGCCGCCGGCACGGGCAAACTTCACGTAATCCGAATTCATCTGGTCGATCATATAGCGGCGCATCCACTTCATCATGCCTGCGATGGAGGGCAGCGCCAGGGACACGATGGGCAGCACATACATCAGCCGGGTCTCAGCGTCCATGTCGAATGTCCATGGCAGCCCCATGGCCCGCCCTATGCCCTTGAAGATGAAAATATACGCCAGGCTCGGCACCGCGGAGATGAACATGATATACAGCGTGCCGAACTTGTCCAGCAGACCTTCCTTGTACCGCGCCATCAGCACGCCGATGGGCAGCCCCAGGATATAGACCAGGAGGGTGGAGATGATGCCGATCACAAAGGAATAGCCCATACGGGACTTATTGTTGCGGAATGTCTGCACATTCGTATAATCGTCCGTGTACCTCTGCTGGTACATGACATTGGCCTCCCTGGAACCTGCCACGTACACCGCCGTGTGCAGATTGTCCGCGCTGTTCTCCGTCAGCCCCGTGGGATATGTCAGGGGAAACTGGCGGTAGGAGCCCTGCCCCTGGGTCATGCTGTTGAATACCTCCACGCCCCTGGTCACCGAGTAGGAGGCTCCCAGATGGAGATTCAGGAAGTTCTGGTGTATATAGGGGAATTGATCGTCAAAATACAGCAGATATCTGTGGATGGTGCCATTGCCGATGATGGCCGGTGAAAATTTCTCCCCGCCGTACACCGGATCGTAAAGCGTGAAGGTCAGTCCTCTTTCGCCGATGTCCTGATCCTCCGGCACCTTATGGATATTATCAATCTCGAATATGCCCGTGAAATACTTCCACAGGCGCGAGAGCACATTCTTCTCCTTATAAGCGAAAAGCACCTGGCCCCCACCTGTGGCCAGTCGGTTCTTCGATATGATGGCGTCCAGCCGGGTCACGGTGTAGCCCTCTTCTCTGCAGTAATCGTTAAACTTCGCCACGTATTCCGCCACCTCCGGGGAATCGTCGCTCCCGTCCGCAGACCGGCCGATGCTGGATAAAGCGCTGCGGGCCGCCTCGTCTATCTCCCCGCTCTCCTGGAGCATCGCGAGATAGTCGCTGTACGGAAGGTAGTCCAGATAGCCGTACTCCTCCCATTTCTGATGCATATACGTGACTCTCTGGTTATTGAGCTGCTTGGTGAACTGGCCGTCCGTCTTGAATATCTTCATCCTGTCCATCAGCCCGTAGACGAGTATCATGACGATAAAAATCACCATCACAGTCGAAAATAGGCCATGCAGCAGTCGTTTGATTACATATCTGCCCATAACTCCCTCACCTCTCTTACATGGTTTCCCGCAGCCGGTCGCGGGGATGGTCTCCGGCCTGTTTAAAACAGCCACAGGGGGGCGGGTATACCCGTCCCCCTGTGAGCATTGTCAAGTCTCAGGAACACCGGGGCTTTATGAACCGTAGATACCCCACGCGATACATTCGTAGCCATTCGGAATGACAGTGTCAAGATAGGTCTGCGCATCCCCGTAGTCAGGGCCCCAGCCTGTCAGACCGCCCAAATCGTAATTCATCATGTACCCCGCAGTCGGGTTATAGGCCGCATCGCTTCCGGTATCGCTGTCGCCCTTCGCTACCAGGTTCACGATGACCATACCGCCGAAAGCCGCGTCATAAGACTGCTTCACTGCGTTCTGGGCAGCGGAACCCGTGGTGTCGAAATCATCGTAAGGCATATCCAGGTAAATCGGATTCTCCGCGGAAATCTCGATGCCCTCCGCGGCAAGCTCCTCCACGGCCTTGGCCAGATATTCGCCGGCCGCCTCCGGATTGTACCAGCCGTCGAAGCTGAAGCTGGAACCGGCTCCGTCAGCTCCCGTGGGATCCCAGACCTTCATCGGATAGCCGTCAGCGGTAATCGCCGCCTGAAGGACTTCACCGTACTGAGTACCGGCCGGGAATGTGGTAGCGGTGCCTGCGATATCCACCGTAAATTCCTTGGTGGCGGTGACGAAGTTTCCGGGCACGTAGGAGTTGGTCATCTGACCGTAGGCATTTTCCTCGCCGTAAATGACGCTCATGTAAGCGAAACGGTCATAGGAAAGAGCCAGCGCCATGCGGAAATTCTGGTTCCTCATAGCGGCCTTCGTGCGCTGGGCATCCGTCACGGTCTTCTTGGAAACCATGGCGGAAGCATCGTTGTAAAGGTTGGAGTGCGCATAGCGGTTCACATTGGTCCAGTTCATGATAGACGTCGTGCCCTCATGGCTGGAATAAGAGTAAGCTTCCACATAGTTCTTTTCCGGGTCAACCTCTGAAACCTGCTGCTCCGCCAGGGGGCGCACCGCAGAGGACACTGTCACGCTGTAGAACGTGCCGTCCAGGAAATTATTCCAACCGAACAGAGGATCCGTGCCATCGGTGTAACGCCTGGTAATCGTCTTGTTATGGACATTCTCGGCATCCCAGTAAGCCGGGTTAGCCGCATAGCTGATGGTATTCTGGTAGGTATAGTTGCTGATCAGGTAAGGGCCGCAGTACGCGATATGCTCCGGGTCGGTGCCGTACAGATAGCCCGAATCGGCGCTGTCGAACTCTGCGCCGAACTTACCGCCCTGAGAGGTATAGTAGTCGCGGCTCAGGGGAGCAAGCGCGCTGTAGCCGGTAAGGGTGAGGAACCAGGGAGCATTGGTCTCCAGCGTGTACTCAAGGGTGTAATCATCCAGCGCCTTGACGCCCACCTGGCTGAAATCGCTGATTTCGCCGGTGCCGTACTGCTGCAGGTTCTTCACTGTGCCGTAAATCAGATCCGCCAGACCAGCCTTGGTGTCGCAGGCATGCTGCAGACCGGCCACCCAGTCGTCGGCCTTGACCTCGCCCACCTCAGTGCCCTGGCTGGTGACCCACTTCACGCCCTTGCGGATGTGGAAGGTATAGGTGAGGCCGTCCTCGGACACCTCATAGCTCTCGGCAAGGCCGGGCTGCTGTATGTTCTCGTTGTCATAGGTCAGGAGACCGTCCCAGGTAGGGGAAATCACTTCGCCGCTGGCAGCCTGAGCCGTGCCCAGCGTGTCCCAGGTCTGGGGTGTGGTGCCGTAAGTAAGCGTAATGTTGTCGTTGAGGGTCAGCTCCTTCTCCGCTGCCCAGTCAACCAGAGCCTGCCAGGCTTCGCCGGTGCCGACTTTGGAGCTCCACAGCGAGGTGGCCTCGGCGCGCTCATCCGGCGTCAGGGGCCTCTCGTTCACCACAAGAAGGTTCTTGAAGCCGCGGTAGGTCTGGTCAAAGCCCCATGTAACCGTCGGAACGGAACGGGGGATGACCTTGGAGATGCCGGAACCGCCTGTATTGTTCTGCATGGGCACACCCAGTCCGGCCTCGAGGAACTTAGCCTCTGCCACGGCCATCTTACCCATACGGGCGCTGGGATCCACCTCTGCCAGTGCCTCCTGATAGAGCGCATAGAAATCGCCCAGGATCAGGTCATAGACCTCGTCGGACTCAGGCCCATAATTCGCAGCGTCGAAATTCTCAAGGGTGTTCACTTCGGCCGCCGGAGTGTTGTCCACCACGATCTCCGTGGCCCCACTGTCGGACGGCTCCGACTCGGATGCGGATACTTCGGAAGAGCTTTCGCTCTCGCTGTCCAAGGGCGTCGATGCCGCATCGGAAGATCCGCCGCTCTCGCCGTTGCCGCAGGCCGTGACGGTCATCATGGCCGCCGCCAGAACAAGGGCGAGCGCTTTGTTTACTTTTTTCATGTTTTTTCCTCCTCTTTCATTCTAAATTGTCACACGCACCTCTACACTTCATTCTCTCGAATCGTCCAGGCCTGTAAAACAGTATGCGGACGTGATAGTGTATCATTGTATGCAATCAACATAATTCAGTATAAATTACACTTATCCAATTGTCAAGTTTTTTCTTCTATACTGTAGTGTGGAAAAGTTTTCATTTATCATAGTTTTTGTGAAATGTACCCAAATTTTGTGCGGTTCCAAACTTTTTTCCATGGCAAACATGCAGAGGAAATACTCTTCCCCCTATGTTTGCTCAAAATACAACCAAAATCTGCCGCAAACTGTAGAAAAAAGAGACATAACGCATATTTTATGTATTTGTCTGTAAAAAAATGTCCAGTTTGCGGCTGGCCACCCGCTTCTGCTCCTCAAAGCTGTGGGCATAAATGTTCATGGTGGTGGAGCAGCTCGCATGGCCCAGATATTTTGAGATATCCACGATGTTCATGTCTAAGTAATTCAAAAGGGTGGCACAGGAATGCCGCAGCCCGTGGAGCGGTATGGCGGGTAGCTCCTCCAGCCCCTGTGCCGCTGCCGCCTCGTCCTGCTCCCTGACCCATCTATTGTACCGCGTCAGATGTCTGACGAAATATTGATAAGCTGTAGTGTGTCCCATGAGGCTGCCGTCAGAGCGGGTGAACAGATTGCCATTTCCCTGCCAGCCATCGCCTAGCGCAAGCCTGTGAGCATCGTATTCCTCCCGGTACTGCGCAAGGAGCGGCAGTATGCTCTCTGGAAAAGGCACCCTGCGCAGGGATGTGCGGTTTTTCGGCTGCTTGAGTCCAAAGCCGCTTTCCGTCCGCCCGATTGCCTTGGTGATGGAAATCTCCAGCCTGTCGAGGTCGATGTCCTCCCAGCACAGAGCGAGGGTCTCTCCTTTTCGGAAGCCGCAGAAGATGGACAGGGTGAAGAATACCCGAAACTGGGTGGGTACGGGATAAGGGATGCTCAGGGATTTCAGGAACATCAGCGACTGCCTGGGCGTAAAATAACGGAGCTGCTCCTCCTGTTCCTTTTGCTTCTTCCTGGGCTTCCTGGCTTCTCTACAGGGATTTCCCGCAATCAGGTTCTGGCGGATGGCCGCTGAAAAGATGCCGCTCAGCACATTGGCATAGCGCTTGATCGTCCCCGGGCAGTAGGTGTCGGCCAATGTGCCATAAAAGGCTTCGATGTCCGCCGTCCTCACTTGGGCCAGCCTATATGTCCTGAAAAAAGGAAGAATCCTGCTGCGCAGCAACTGCTCGTATCCGATGTAGGTTCCGCAGGCCAGCTCCGCTTTCATTTCCGCAAGCCATTTTCCGGCGAATTCCTCAAAGTTCAGCTTCGCGCCGTCACAGCCGTACCCATACTTGATTCTGTCCTCCATGTCCATGGCATATTTCAGGGCTTCCTTTTCCTGCTGCCGCTTTGTGGCGGACTGGTTCACGGAATAGGTCAGGTTCTTCACCAGCTTGTTCCCCTGTGCGTCATATCCCAGACAGATCACGATGCGATAGACCACTCTGCCGCTTTTGTGGACGATTCTCTTCAATGATGCCATACTCTCAACACCTCTTTCCTCATTTGTAGCGCAAATTTGTAAAATATTCTTACCATTTGCAAGCGGATTATAGCAAGTGAACCAGGAAAAGTCCAGATTCGGCCGGAGGAAAAAAGTATGAATTCGACAAAAACCGACATTGTTGTGAACGAGATGGGAAACCGCCAGATGCCGTCTCTCCTCCCAGGCGGCGGGCATTTTGACAGATATGAGTGTAATTTATACTGAATGATACTGGTATCCTGTTGTGTTTTTCTGTATACAAGTATCCCAGAAACACAGACAGATACCGGAAAAACAGATAGGAGGAAAAAATTGTGAAAAGAAAGAAGTTACTTGCACTTCTGCTGGCTTCCGCCATGGCCTTTGGCCTGGCCGCCTGCGGCAATGGAGATACCCCCCCGGCTGACGGCAGCGGGGCATCCAGCCAGCCGACTTCTGAGGAGGGAACTCCAGAGGAAAGCTCTGAGGAGCCCAGCGAAAGCTCCGAGGCAGATGCCGAGGAAAGCACTGAGGGCGGTTCCGTTGCGGCGGACGGCACCTTTGAGAACAAGGTCATCATGGGCAACACCACCGACCTGACAGGGGATTTCCGCTTCCCCGGCTGGGGCACCAGCTCCGTAGGCGCCTCCGACCAGGACATCGGGCGTCTGACCATCGGCTACGGCACCCAGGAGGTCGCCGAGGACGGGAACCTGGTCTGGAACGACACTGCCGTAAAGAGCCATACGGAGACGGAGAACGAGGACGGCACCGCCACTTATACCGTGGAGATCAACGAAGGCTTGACCTTCAGCGACGGCACCCCTATCACGGCCAAGAACTACCTTGCCACCACCCTCTCCTTTGCATCCCCTGTGAGCATGGAGGCCGGACGGCCCGGCACCAGCGGCATGGCATTCGTTGGCTATCAGGAGTTCCATGACTACACCGGCGAGGAAGCGGAAGGCACCTCCAAGGAGTTCACAGGCATCCGCCTGCTGGGCGATTACAGCTTCTCCTTTACCGTGTCATCCGATTACTATCCGTACTACTTTGCCTATACCTATGCCGCGGTGGATCCCGCTCCCCTGGGACTTGTGCTGGGCGAGGGCGTGGATATCTTAGACGATGGCAACGGCGTGTACTTAAGCGAGAGCTTCTATGAGAAGAACGGGGACAGCTATGTGAAGGCGGCAGAGATTGAGGCGAACCGCTATGACCTGACGAAGTATCCCTTCTCCGGCGCTTATGTGGTCTCCGACTGGGACGCCTCCACCAAGCAGGCTACCATGACCATCAATCCCGCGTTCAAGGGCAATTATGAGGGACAGGTTCCCTCCATCGAGACCATCGTGTATGTGAAGCTGACCCAGGAGACCCAGCTGGAGATGCTCACCACAGGCGGTACCGATATCCTGGGCGGCGTAACCGGCGGCAAGGATACCACGGCGGCCCTGGCAGTGGTGGACGGCGAGAATTTCACCGAGGTCCACTATCAGAGAGCCGGCTACGGCAAGATTCAGTTCGACTGCGACTTCGGCCCCACCATGTTCCAGGAGGTCCGCCAGGCGGTCACGTACCTGCTGAACCGCACGGAGTTCTGCCAGACCTTCACAGGCGGCTACGGAGTTGTAGTAGACGGCCCTTACAGCCCCGACCTGGCCCCCTGGAGGGCCGTACAGGATGAAATCGAGCTCATCGACTACTCCTTCTCTCCCGAGACTGCCAAGAAAGTCCTGGAGGACGGCGGCTGGATCTACAACTCCAAGGGCGAGGCCTACGAAGAGGGCGCAGAGGGCGTTGACGCGGTCCGCTACAAGAAGCTCACCGCCGACGAGGCGAATGTCTTAGACGGCATCAACAAGACCTACGCCTCCGTTTCCAATACGGACGGCGTCACCTATCAGACCGTGGAAGTCAACGGCGAGTACTATATGCCTCTGGCCATCAACTGGTTCGGTTCTTCCCCCAATGAAGTCACCGACCTGATCTCCACCACTCTGGCCAACAGCTCCGACCTGGCCGCTGCGGGCATGGTGGTGCGCGCTACCACAGGCGATTTCGACAAGCTGCTGGGCGAGATCTACCGCGAGCCCACCTACGGTTACAACGGAACCCCTACCTATGGGATGTACAACCTGGCTACCGGATTCTCCGCGCTGACCAACCTGGACACCTCATACCAGTGGTCCCACGACCCCGCATGGTTCACCAATTCCTCCAACAAGCTCTACGATCCCTACGACATCGACTTCCCTTATGACCTGAAGGCCGATAAGCTCTCCTATGAGGAGGCCGTAGCGGCAAGCGGCGACAAGCTCGGCATGGACTATCTGTCCATGGCTATGGTGTACAATGCCGCCACAGAGGACGAGTTCAACCAGTGGTACATGGGCTATGTAGAGAGATGGAACGAGCTGATGCCCGACATCCCGCTGTATTCCAACTTCTACTATGACGTATACAATGCAAAGATCGAGAACTTCCAGACCAGCCCCTTCCGCGGTCCGGCCGCGGCGCTGCTGTACGCGAACGTAAAGGGCTTCTAAGGCTGCGGATCTGAATTCTATCGATTACAGCAAGGACATGGGGCAGCCGTCAAAGCGACTGCCCCATTCTCAAATGCACAGGCCCGTGCAAATAATCAGAAATGGGGTATGATATGGGCAAATATATACTGAAAAGATTGGGCTACATGGCCATAGTCCTTCTGATCCTCTCCTTCCTCATGTTCTTCGTCTACTCTCTCATTCCCTATGACCGGGCCGTGGCGGAGGCGGAGCCCTACAGAAAGGGACTGAAGACCACGGAAAACGCGGCCGAGCTCTACCAGGCAAAGGTGGAGGAGCTGCGCCGGGAGCTGGGGACGGATCAGAATGTCGTAGTGCGGTATCTGGGCTGGATTGGCCTGGCGCCTATCAATGGAAAATACAATGGAATCCTCCAGGGGAACCTGGGATACAGCTATTCATTCGACCGCAGCGCCAGGGAAGTGCTGGCGGATCCGCTGAAGAACACAGTGTTCATCAATATCTTCGCAACCTTCTTAGGCCTTGGGATCACCATTCCCTTAGGCATATTCTGTGCTGTCCACAGGGGCAGCAAGCGGGATACCGCCGTCCAGATAGGGACCATCATCGGCTATAGCATCCCTGGCTTCATCATCTCCATCGTGTTCATCTGGATTTTCGCCATCCTGCTGAAGTGGTTCCCTGTCTCCGGCATGAAGACGCCCGGCTCCAGCTATACCGGCCTGGCCGAGCTGAAGGACAGGCTCTACTATATGGCGCTGCCGCTGATCGTCATGACCTTCTCCTCTCTGGGGGGCATGACCCGCTATGTGAGGGCTTCCATGTCCGAGGCGCTGTCCCTGGACTGTATCCGCACCGCCCGGGCAAAGGGTCTGGTGGAGAAGACGGTCATCTACAGCCACGCGTTCCGGAATGCCCTGATTCCCATCATCACGCTGGTGATCGGATGGTTCATCGGCATTTTTTCCGGATCCATTGTCATCGAGAATATCTTCGGCCTCAACGGCGTAGGCCGGATCTATATACTCAGCCTGAACAGCAAGGACTTCGAGGTGGTGCTGCTGCTGCAGATGTTCTATGTGATTCTGGGGCTCTTGGGCAACCTGATCGTGGACATCGCTTACGGCCTGGCAGACCCCAGGGTCCGTGTGAATAAGTAAAGGAGGACTTAAAAATGAGTGAAAAGAAAGCTTCCTCCCGGAAAGGGCCTGCCCCCTTGCGCTGGCTGCGCAGAATGTTCTTTGGCGGCTCCAAGGAACTGACCTTGGCCGACGAGCGGTTCGACAGCCCCGGCAAGCTGGCAGTGAAACGGTTCTTCCGCAATCCCCTGGCCACGGGGGCGGTAATCATCCTGGCGGGAATGTTCCTCTTCGTCTTCATCGGCTCCGCCATTGCGCCGGTGGACCTGACAGAGACCGGCAGCGAGATGCTGCACACCAATATGGCTCCCACCCAGAGCCTGATGAAGCTGCCCGACGGCATGAAAGACGGCGTGGTGGACATCTCCTCCAAGGGCACCTTCACCATCGGCGTGGACACGGATGGCAAAGTCTCCATGTGGGGACAGTATGTGAATATCTCCGGGGATCCGGCCCGGGACGTGATGAACATCCCGGAAGAGGTGAAGCACAGCAAGGTCGTCCATGTAGCCGCAGGATCCGACCACTGCGTGGCCATCACCGAAGACGGGCGAGTAATCGCCTGGGGCGAATACGACAACGGCCAGTACGGGCATGAGGGCTCTATGATTGCCGCAGCCCGCAGGCAGCCCGAGGAGCTCATGGACGGCGGGACGATAGATGCCTCCCAGGTGCGCCAGCTGATCTGCGGCAACCAGGTGACAGCCATCCTCATGGAGGACGGCACCATCTACGCCTGGGGCAATGACGGATTGAGCGCCACCAACCTCTCCTCCGTGATCAAGCACGGCAAGAAAGAGAGCCCCCTCGTGAAGCTCACCTTTACCAATGACGGCATCTACGGCATCGATGAGAACGGCGATTTCGTCTGCGGCAAGAGCACCAAGTACAATATCATCAGTGTGCCGGATGAAAACGGGCGCAGTGTCAGCACGGACCTGTTCGAGTACATCGGGGACCGTAAGGTGGTGGACATCGCGGCCTCCGGCAATGCTTTGGCTCTGGTGCTGGACGACGGGGAGATCGTGGTCAGCGGCATGAAAGAGCCGCAGCCCCAGCTTCCGGAGGGGGAGAATGCCCTCACGGTCTCCGGCGGCACCAGGCATTTCGTGCTGACCACGGATCAGGGCAGGGTCTACGCCTGGGGGCAGAACTACCGCAACCAGTGCGAGATTCCCAAAGCTCTGACAGAGGAGGGCGCCGTGGACAAGGTATATGCCAGCGGATTCCAGAATTATGCTTTCAAGGACGGCAAGTTCGTGGACTGCTGGGGCCTGAAAGGGTATCTCATGGGCACTGACGACATGGGCCGGGACGTGTTCAACCGGATCATGAACGGCGGCAAGATGACCATGACCGTAGGGGCCGTGGCTGTCATCGTTTCCACCATCATCGGCATCCTGATCGGCTGCATCTCCGGGTATTTCGGGGGAGCCGTGGACATGCTGCTGATGCGGCTGACAGAGATCGTGGGGGCCATCCCCTTCCTGCCTTTTGCCCTGTGCCTGTCGGCTATCTTCCAGGCATCGGACATCCATGAGGACACCCGCATCGTGATCATCATGCTGATATTGGGCGTGCTGTCCTGGACCGGGCTGGCCAGGCTGGTGAGAGGCCAGATTCTGGCGGAGCGGGAGAAAGAATTCGTCACCGCCGCCCGTTCCATGGGCGTGAAAGAGGGCCGAATCGCTTTCCGGCATATCCTGCCTAATATCGTATCCGTCATTCTGGTAACTGTTACGCTGGATTTCGCCAGCTGCATGCTGACCGAGTCCTCCCTCTCCTACCTGGGCTTCGGCGTACAGCTCCCCCGCCCTACCTGGGGGAACATGCTGGACGGCTCCCGGAGCGCTCTGGTGATCCAGTCCTTCTGGTGGAGATGGGTGTTCCCGGCGCTGTTCCTCTCCGTTGTGGTAATCTGCATCAACATCATCGGGGATACGCTGCGGGACGTGCTGGATCCGAAGTCCGTAGAAAAAACATGATGTCCGCCAGGCGGGCAAGGAGGTATGGAATTCATGGCAGAGGCTTTGTTGGAGGTGAAGAACCTCCGTACCTTTTTTAAGACCAGGAACGGCACGGTGAAAGCCGTGAACGACGTTTCCTATTCTATCTATCCGGGGCGGACCCTGGGCATCGTGGGCGAGTCCGGTTCCGGGAAGAGCGTTACGGCTATGAGCGTGCTGCGGCTGCTGGATGCAAACGGATATATTGCGGGAGGGACCGTCACCTTTGCCGGGCAGGACCTGGCCAAGGTGTCCACCCAGGAGATGTACCATA
>CAMQOJ010000069.1 GCA_947003375.1 uncultured Lachnospiraceae bacterium | reverse complement strand
GCTGAATAATGCCTAATGTAATCATGCGATTGAACCAGTCAGCGTTATGCAATCTTGTTTCACGGCAAGTGAAATCGTTATGCAGTATAAAATGTGGTCACGGAGTGGCTGGTGAGGGCAAGAATATGGAGAAATGCTTTAATACGGCAGGTATATGTTATCCAGAGGAGCATTACATGGTCAATCTGGACAGCCGTCTGCAGAAAATCGTACAGATGGTTGACAAAGGACAATATTTCACCATAAACAGAGGAAGACAGTACGGAAAGACGACAATAATGAATCTGCTGGCCGAAAAGCTGTCGGGACGCTATAGCGTCTTTTCCATCAGCTTCGAGGGCATAGGGGATGAACTGTGCCGTTCTGAGGAGGTTTTCTGCCAGACTTTTTTAGGGCTTTTGAATGATGCCCTTTGCTATGAAGGTGTGGAGGGCATCTCCGAAGCTGGCCGCAGGGAATGCCGGGAACTGAGCGAGAAGATTCCGCAGGGGTACAGCATGATGAAGCTGTCCGGTTTTATCTCCAGGATGTGCGGCGAGGCGAATCGTCCGGTGGTGCTGATGGTGGACGAGGTGGATCAGGCGGGCAACCATGGAATTTTCATTAGCTTTCTGGGACTGCTTCGGAAAAAGTTCCTGGCCAGGAAGAAACAGCCCACCTTCCAGTCTGTCATCCTGGCAGGAGTCTATGATGTCAGGAACCTGAAGCTGAGGTTACGGCAGGATTCAGAGCATCAGTACAACAGTCCCTGGAACATCGCGGCCAATCTGGCTCTGGATATGAGCTTTTCGGCAGAGGACATAGCGGGGATGTTGGCGGAGTATGAGAGGGACCATCATGTGGGCATGGACATTCCGCTGATAGCGGGTCTGCTCCATGATTACACCTCCGGCTATCCGTTTCTGGTGTCGCGCTTATGTGAGCTTATGGACATGGTCGTTCCGGGAAAAGAGGGCTTTCCGGACAGAGGTTCCGCATGGACGAAGAACGGCATGATGGAGGCTGTCAAAGAATTGCTGGCGGAGTCTAACCCTCTATTCGACGATATGGTGAAGAAATTGGACGATTTTCCGGAGCTGAAGCGTACTTTCTATGCAATCCTGTTCAGGGGTGAGAAATTTGTCTTTAATACGGATAGCCGTGTATTGAATATCGGAAAAATGTTTGGCATGATAAAAAGCCACGATGGGGCGGTAGCGATAGCGAACCGGATTTTTGAGACCAGGCTCTATAATCTGTTCCTGTCGGAAGAGATGCTGAACAGCACAATCTACAGAGCCGCCGAGGACGACAGGAACCGTTTTGTCCGCGATGGCCATCTGGATATGGAGCTGGTGCTGGAACGCTTTGTGGAGTCCTTTACGGACATTTACTCGGGCGCACAGGAGTCGTTTCTGGAGGAAAATGGCAGACGGTTTTTCCTGCTCTACTTAAAGCCCATCATCAATGGGGTGGGCAATTACTACGTGGAAGCCAGAACTCGTGACATGAGGCGGACGGACATCATCATTGATTACCGGGGGGAGCAGTATGTATGTGAGATGAAAATATGGCGGGGGAATGAGTACAACAGTCGTGGGGAACGGCAGTTGGTTGGTTATCTGGATGACTATCATCTGACAAAGGGCTATATGGTCAGTTTCAATTTCAATAAAAATAAGAAGACAGGTGTACAAAGGCTTGCTGTGGACGGCAGGATGATTGTCGAGGCGGTGGTCTGAAGATACTGTTATGACAGCGCTGGCAGTGGCTGGATAGGCATCTTCAATATAAGAAAGGAGAGGAAACAATGCAGCTAAACGAACAGGAAATCAAATGGGCCAGGGAGACCCTGGAAAGGGTGGCCCATAAGCTGGAGAGGGTGGCAGAGCGGTCAAAGGACAAAATCCCCTACACCACCCTCCACGGCGTCCATGACGACAAGTCCGGGGAGGAGATCGGCTGGTGGACCAACGGCTTCTGGGGCGGCATGATGTGGCAGATGTACGCCCTGACCGGAAAGGAGTCCTACAGGGAGATTGCCGAGGACAACGAGCGGAAGCTGGACGCCTGCCTGATGGACATCAACAGGCTCGACCACGACAACGGCTTCCGGTGGCTCCCCACGGCCGTTGCGGACTACCGGATGACGAAGAACCCCGCCTCACGGAACAGAGGCCTGCTGGCTGCCTGCAACCTGGCCGGCCGCTTCAACAACCGGGGGAACTTCATCCGGGCCTGGAACGACTGGGGGCCGGAGGACCACAGAGGCTGGGCGATCATCGACTGCATGATGAACCTGCCCCTTCTGTACTGGGCAAGCGAAGAGACGAAAGACCCCAGGTTCGCCCAGATAGCCGTCAGCCATGCCCATACGGCAAGGGAGAACTTCATCCGGGGGGACGGCTCCGCCAACCACATCGTGGAGTTCGACCTGGAGACCGGCGAGATGGTGAAAAGCTACGGCGGCCAGGGCTGCGGCGAGGGCTCTTCCTGGACAAGGGGCCAGAGCTGGGCGCTGTACGGTTTTGCGTTAAGCTATCTACATACAAAGGACAGTTCTTTCCTGGACACCGCGGAGCGGGTGGCGAATTATTTTCTGGCCAATATCCCGGAAAGCGGTTTCATCCCCGTGGACTTCCGCCAGCCACCGGATGTGGCTATCGAGGATTCCACAGCGGCTGCCATCGCCTCCTGCGGCCTGATAGAGCTGGCCAAGCTGAAGGAGGGGAGGCAGAGCAGGATCTATCTGTCAGCGGCCCTGAAACTGCTGGAGGCCCTGGCGGAGGAACGGGTGCGCTGGAACGAGGAGGAGGACAACCTGCTGGAGAAGTGCACCGCGGCCTATCATGACAAAGAGCACGAATTTTCCATCATTTACGGTGATTATTATTACCTTGAGGCGTTAATGAAGCTGAACGGCAGGGAGCTTTTCATCTGGTAGGACAGCATATTGCCAAAACGGCATGAAAAATGTTCTCTTCAGAAATAACAAATTTTACAAAACCGACTTAAAAGTGATCGTATTTCCGATAAAAAGCGTTGAAATTGGAAATAGATCACTTTTATTTTTTGACAAAATCCCATAGATGACTTATGGTAAAAATGATAGAATATGCATTATCAACAATAAAAAACTTCATAAACTTGAAGGAGGGCGGGAATATGTTCAACAAAAAGTTCCTGAAGCATTATTACATAATGCTGATACCGGCAATTATCTGGCTGGTGCTTTTCAACATTGTGCCCATGGTGGGCATCGTGATGGCGTTCGAGGATTTCAATCCCGGGCTGGGCATGTGGAAGTCGCCGTTCGTGGGATTCGCAAACTTCGAGTACATGTTCCAGATGAGCGACATCAGACAGGTCATGATCAATACCATCGTGATCGCGCTGGGCAAGATCGTGGCGAACCTGATCGTGCCCCTGCTGTTCGCGATTCTGCTGAATGAGCTGTGCATCCAGAAACTGTACAGGCCCATCCAGACAATCGTATATCTTCCCTATTTCCTGTCGTGGGTCATCCTGGCCAAGATCGTGCTGAACATCTTCGGCTATGTGGGCCCCATCAACTCGGTGATCAACTTCTTCGGCGGGGACAGCGTGAACTTCTTCGGCATGGAAAGCCTGTTCCGGCCCCTGGTAATCGGAACGGACATCTGGAAGAACTTCGGCTATAACGCGATCATCTATCTGGCCACCATGCTGGGAATCGCCCCTGAGCTCTACGAGGCGGCGGCGGTGGACGGCGCAGGGCGCTTCAGGAGGATTTGGCACATCACCCTGCCGGGCATCAAGATGACGGTGGCCCTGCTGGCGATCCTGTCCCTGGGCAATGTGCTGAACGCGGGCTTCGACCAGATTTTCAACCTGTACAATCCGCTGGTGTACTCCACGGGCGACATCCTGGACACCTGGGTGTACAGAGCCGGTCTTGTGAACCTGCAGTTCTCCCTGGCTACCGCGGTAGGCCTGCTGAAGTCGGTCGTGAGCTTCGTGCTGATCACTCTGGGATACTGGATGGCCGACAAGTTCGCGGGATATAAGTTATTCTAAAAATGAGCGGAACTGGAATAGGAGGGCGCTATGAATATAAAAGATAATTCCGTAGGATCGAAAATATTTGATGTGATAAATGTCATCGTACTGGTGATCATCGGCCTGCTCTGCCTCCTGCCCCTGTGGTACGTGCTCTGCGTATCCCTGAGCGCCAAGGACGCGGTCAATGCGGGACTGGTATCCTTCTGGCCCGTAGGCTTCAATGTGGACTCTTACAAGAAAATCGTAGGCGAGGGCGCTTTCTTCCGCGCTTTCTGGAACTCCATCTGCAGGGTGGTGCTGGGGACGCTGGTGAGCCTGGGGTGCATCCTGATGGCGGCTTATCCGCTTTCCAGGACCAAGGCCCAGTTCCCCAAGCGCAACATGTTTATGTGGATTTTGATCTTCTGTATGCTGTTCAACGGCGGTACGGTGCCCTGGTACCTGACCATGCGCAACTACAAGCTGATCGACAATATCTGGGGCCTGGTGCTGGCAGGCGGGCTTCCGGTGTACAATGTGATACTGGCCATGAACTTCTTCAAGAACCTCCCCTCCGAGCTGGAGGAGGCGGCGCTGGTGGACGGAGCCGGCCCCTGGAGGATATGGGCGTCCATCTATGTGCCCCTGGCCAAGCCCAGCATCGCCACGATTACCCTGTTCACCATCGTGGGCTACTGGAACGAGTTCTTCCAGGGCCTGGTGCTGAGCACCAAGGAGGCCAGCTATCCCCTGCAGACATACATACAGCAGATGGTGGTGACCCTGGACTACTCCACCATGAACGCGGAGCAGATTGCCGCGGCCTCTAAGCTGAACAACCAGTCCCTGGACGCGGCGAAGATCTTCATCGCCATGGTGCCTGTGCTGATCGTATACCCGTTCCTGCAGAAATATTTCGTCAAAGGTATTACTTTGGGTTCTGTGAAGGGATAATATGTCCTTAGAAGGAATCCCGATGAAAATACAAATAAAAAATGGAGGGAAGTATTATGAAATTGAAGAAGCTTTTGTCACTCATGTTAGTCGGCAGCCTGGCTCTGGGCATGACTGCATGCGGCGGCGGAGACAGCAGCAGCAGCGCGCCTGAATCCGAGTCTTCCGCGGCTCCCGAGGAGTCCGGCGAAGAGTCCAGCGAGGAGGCCGGCGGCGAGGAAGCCGATGCCGGGCAGGAGTCTGAGGCGGGAGAAGGTTCCGGGGAAGGCGGCGAGGCGGCTGCCGGTGACTCCAAAGCCCTGCAGCCTTTTGCCGAGACCGTTACCATCAAGATGGGCCACGGCCTGGATCCAAATACCTCTTTCGGGGAGGGAGAGTCTCTTGAGAACAGCCGTTATCTGCAGTGGCTGAAAGAGGATCTGAATATCGATGTGCAGTATGACTGGATCTGCTCCAACACGGACTTCGGCCAGAAGATCAACCTGTGCATCGCGTCCAACACACTGCCTGACGCAATGAACGTAGGCCAGACCCAGTACCTGGCCATGCTGAAATACGACCAGATCCAGCCCCTGACGGCTGCGTTTGAAGAGTATGCTTCCGACAGGCTGAAGCAGTACGTCCATTCCGGCGGCGATGCCCTGATGGATGCCATCTCCGTGGATGGAGAGATGTATGCCATCCCTGCGCCCAACCTGACGGCCAGCGGCGTGAACACCATGTGGATCCGCCAGGACTGGCTGGATGAGCTGGGACTGGAAGTGCCCAAGACCGTTGACGAGGTCTTCGATGTGGCGAAGAAGTTCGTGGAGGCCAAGCTGGGCGGCGACAATACGATCGGTATCGTAGGCCCTGCTTCCGGCGACCAGCTGATTGCCGTAGGACAGAACCGCTGGGGCCTGGATCCCATCTTCGGCGCTTATGAGTCCTATCCCGAGTATTGGCTCCAGGGCGATGACGGAAAGGTGGAGTACGGTTCCGTACAGCCCCAGACCAAGGAGGCCCTGGCGAAGCTGGCTGAGATGTATGCCGCCGGCGTAATCGACCCCGAAGTGTTCGTAAGAAGCGATGCCCTTGAGCCTGTGACCGCAGGCAGGGCCGGCATATTTTTCGGACCCTGGTGGTGCGGATATACCGTGGACAGCGTGACCCTGGACGGCAGCCTGGAATGGGCAGCCTACATGGCTCCTCTGGCAGGCGACGGGAAGTTCTACTCTCCCATGTCCGATCCTACCACCCAGTATGTGTGCGTCCGCAAGGGCTATGAGCATCCGGAAGCGGCAGTGCAGATCATCAACTACCTGATCGCCTACGAGCAGGACTGGATCAACGAGGGCAAGATTGCGGATACTTCCACTTCCGCCGTGTATCCTCTGTTCAACGTGTATGACAATGCTGACGAAATCGAGTATTCCTATGAGTGGCTGAAGAAGTTCAACATGGGCGAGGTGAAGAAGGAAGACATCGACACCACCGGCCGTAAGCTGCTGAAGGGCGACCTGGACGCCATCGAAGTGCTGAAGAAGGATCCCAAGGACGACTTCTCTCTGGAGTATTGGGATCTGGAGAATGAAATCGCGGATTCCAACATCCCTCGTCTGGTATCCATCATGGTAGGCGCAAGGCCTCTCATGGAGGAAGGCTATGAGCCCATCTACAATGCGTTCAGCGGCCAGACGGACACCATGGCTACCAAGTGGGCGAACCTGCAGAAGCTGGAGGAGGAGACCTTCGCGAAGATCATCCTGGGCCAGGCTCCCATCGACGAGTTCGACAACTTCGTGACCAAGTGGTACGCTGAGGGCGGCCAGGAAATCGTTGATGAAGTCACGGCAGCCGTGAACGAATAAGCATTTTTGAGACGAGGCGGCGGGGCGCTTTATCCCGCCGCTGTTCGTGTATCAGGGAATCTTTTTTATAAAAAACAGATAGAGGTGGAGGACGAGATGGCAGCAAATACCAATATTGAACTGAGACAGAAAATGATGTATTCCCTGTTCGTCAGGAACCATACGACCGAGGGGACATTCGCGGCGGTGGAGAAGGACCTGGACCGCATCCAGGCCCTGGGCACGGACATCATCTGGTTCATGCCCATACAGCCCACGGGCGTCCTGAACCGGAAGGGCAGGGACGGGAGCCCTTATGCCATAAAGGACTACCGGAAGGTGGATCCGGCCCTGGGCACCATGGAGGACTTTAAGCACCTCACGGACGAAATCCACAAAAGGGGCATGCAGTGCATCCTGGACGTGGTGTACAACCACACATCGCCGGATTCCTGGCTGATAGAGAATCACCCGGACTGGTTCAAGCGGGACGCCCAGGGGAACACCGTGACATTGGTGCCGGACTGGAGCGACATCGCGAATCTGGACTATGGCAAGGAAGAGCTGTGGCAGTACCAGATCGACACCCTGAAGATGTGGGCTGAGATGGTGGACGGCTTCCGCTGCGACGTGGCGCCCAGAGTCCCCGTGGAATTCTGGAGGCAGGCCCGGGAAGCGGTGGAGCAGGTCAGGCCCGGGGCCATCTGGCTGGCAGAGTCCACGGAGAAGCATTTCATCAAGTTCATCCGCAGCCAGGGAGGGTACTGTGCCACGGATTCCCAGTTGTACGATGTGTTCGATATCTGCTATGATTATGATATCTGGCCCTCCTTCCTGCATTATGTGAAAGGAAAGGACGCACATCCGCTGTCCCTGTACCTGGACGAGATCGAGAAGCAGGAGGGGACATACCCGGAGAATTTCGTGAAGCTGCGTTGCCTGGAGAACCACGACCAGGACAGGATCGCCCATCATGTGGAGGATAAGCAGTCCATCCTGAACTGGACGGCCCTAAGCTTCCTGTTGAAGGGGACCGCGTTCGTATACGCGGGGCAGGAGAGGATGCTTTCCCACAGGCCCAGCATCTTCGAGAAAGACGCCACGGATTTCTCGGGCGGGGAGGACATCTCCGGCTTCATCGCCAGATGCGCGAAGATCAAGAGGACAGAGCTTACGGCAGACGGCATCTACGGCAGCTTCGGGGATGACGACAAGGACGTGGCATATCTGTGGTGCAAGATGGGACAGGAGTGCGTGGTGGGGATATTCAGCCTGAAGGGCTACACCGGAGAGATAGCCGCCCACATGGCGGACGGCAGCTATGAGAACCTTCTGACGGAAGAGCTGGTGGGCGTATCGGAAGGACGTCTCACCCATGACGGTACGCCGATTATCATCAGAACGCACACGGATGCCCTTCTGGAAAGAGAAATGCGGATGTATCTGTAAAGGTTGTTCCATTCCTATTGTGCGGGGAAAACGGGATATGATATAATATCCCCATCCGGGGCATTGTGCCGGGCTCTGGTTCCGGGTGCGCGCCGGGGCGCGAGGCCCTTGCGGCCTGGGAATCACGGCACATGCCCGGGGATACCCCGGCCAACGACCGGGGATGCCCCCGACCGGAAACTCCTTTACGCGCAATCCCAACCAGAAAAAAGGAGAAGGACCATGACCAAAACAATCCAACGTGTAAATTACCACACTCACTGTGACAGATGCCGCCATGCCAGAGGAAGCGCAGAAGAATACGTGGAAGAAGCCGTCAGGGCAGGCGTATCGAAGCTGGGCTTCTCCGACCACATGCCCTTCTATGACGACCGCTTCGGCCTGCGCATGCCCTACGCGGAGCTGGACGAGTACCTGGGGGAGATTACTGCCCTCCGCGAGGCATACCGCGACAGCCTGACGATTACCCGGGGCTTTGAGGGCGAATACGTCCGGGAGGACAGGGCCTATTATGAAAAGCTCCTCGCCCGGGAGGACTGCGACTATCTGCTGCTGGGCCAGCATTTTTATGAGAAGGAGAACGGCGAGCTGATCAATGTCTACCAGCTGCCGGATACCCGGGACTACGAGATCTACGCCGCGAACATCGTAGAAGCCATGCGCACGGGATACTTTCGGTACGCAGCTCATCCGGATCTGATTTTCCTGAACGATTTTCCCTGGGACGACCACTGCGAGAGGGCCTGCGACATCATCGTGGAGGGCGCGGCCAAATACGGCTTCGCGCTGGAGTACAATGCCAATGGCTTCCGCAGAGGGAAGAAACAGTTCGCGGAGGGGGAGCGCTACCAATATCCCCTTGACAGATTCTGGGAAAAGGTAAAAGAGGCGGGCCTTTCGGTGTACGTAGGCTCTGACTGCCACGACCCGGAACAGGTCTATGACGGGATCGTGGAGATGGCCTGCGGGAAGCTGGAGGAGCTGGGAATCGCCGTCAGGACGGACTGGGTATGATGAGAGAAAAAATCACGAAATCGCTGCAGGGGCGGATCCTGCTGATCAGCATGATCGGACTGGTGGCCTGCATCCTTTCCCTCTACATGGTCTCCAGCATCACCATCCAGTCCGTCGAGCAGCATCGCCTGGAGAATTCCCTGATGGCAAACATGAGCAACGAGATGGACCATCTGGAATTCTGCTATTTCACCATGGTGCGCATGATGCAGCAGATGGGGGAGGACGGCAGCATCGGCTCCATGCTGGAGGATTACCTGTATTCTGAGAACAATTTCGAGAAGTACCAGCGCAGGCGGGAGCTGGAGAATGAGATCGTCTCCATCGGCTTCATCAATAATTATGTGAACCTGGCCATATACATAGACAGCGACACCAAGGAGGAGCTGTTCGACAGCGTGGCCTTCAAGGACAAGGATTTTGCCGCCGGATGCGTGATGCAGATCGGGGAGAACCAGTTCCAGGCCCTCCACAAATCCAAAAGGAAGAGCAGCGAGATCGTTGTAGTCTCCCTGCTGGAGGAACGTCAGGTCTTTGACGGCAGGACGCTGGACATCTACATCGAGATGAAATCCAATATAGAGGATTATGCGCCCAGGGGGGGGCGCTTCCTATCTTTCCATGCAGTTGGATGAAAACGGAAAGGTGCTTTTTTCCAACAGCGACCTGTTCGCCCGGGACCAGATCCTGGATCTGGCGTTGGATGAGGACGGCAGCTTTTCGGGAGGCTTCGGTGACTACTATCTTGTAGCAAAGCGGTCGGATATGGGATTCATCTATGTGAACGGTGTGCCCCAGGAAGAGTACCTGAAAGAAATGATCGTGTGGTACGAGAAGATTTTCCTGCTGTGCGTGTTCACGGCAATCCCGGCCCTGCTGATCATGCTGGCCACCAGGAACATGCTGGGCCGCCCCATCAAATCCCTGGAACAGGCGATCGAGGAGGTGGGCGAGGGGAAGCTGGAGCCTGTCAGCGAGGATCTGGAGGTCAGGGAATTCAGGGAGCTGATGCACAAGATCAACGAGATGAAGGTGGACATCAAGAACCTCCTGACCAAGGTGCAGACGGAGGAAGAGGAGCGGCAGAAGACCGAGCGGGAGAAGCTCATGTACCAGATCAATCCCCATTTCCTCCTGAACACCCTGAATTCCGTGCAGTGGATGGCCCAGTTGGAGCACCAGGAGTCCATCAGCAGGTTCCTGGCGGACTTCAAGTCCCTGCTGGCCTACAACCTGGGCAAGGAGGAGAAGAGCAGCACCCTGCGCACGGAGGTGGAGATCGCGCAGAAGTACATCAACCTCCAGCGGCAGCGGTATGACTTCGAGGCCACCATGGAGGTGGAGGAGGGGGAATACCTGGAGACGGAGACGATCCGGATGCTGCTCCAGCCCCTGATCGAGAACGCCCTGCGCTACGGCCTGGGAGATATGGGGGTGGTGGACATCCGGATATTCCAGGATGAGCGCAAGGACTGCGCGGTCATCACCATCCAGGACCACGGCAGCGGATTGAGCCGTGAGAAGCTGGCGCAGCTCAACCGCCCCTTCTGCTACAAGAACAACGGAGACGGGGATACGGCCGGAATCGGGCTGCGCTATGTGCGCCACTGTCTGGAGGGCTTTTATAAGGGAGAGTCCATCCTGACGATCAACAGCGAAATCGGAAGGGGCACCAAGGTGACCATCATCATTCCGGTGCGGATAGCAAAGGAGCATACATGATTAGGGTTCTGATAGTGGATGACGACAAACTGGCCAGGCGGGGCCTGGTGTCCCTGATGGACTGGGAGGCCTACGACATGGTGGTGGCGGGGGACGTGCAGAACGGCAAGACGGCCCTGCAGTTCGTCCGGGAGCACCCGGTGGACCTGGTGTTCGTGGACATCGACATGCCGGAGATGAACGGGATCGAGTTCATGGAGGAGTGCCGGAAGATCAAGCCGGAGGTGCAGTTTGTGGTGCTGTCCTTCTTCGAGAATTTCTCCTATGTCCAGGCCACCCTGCGGCTGGGGGGCCTGGACTATATCTCCAAGACCTCCATGGAGCTGGACAATGGGGACGCCATCCTCCAGCGGATTCTGGAGAAATACGAACAGCGCAATAACAAGGCCGTGCCCCCCAAGGAGATGGGGGAGGAGCTGGCGGCTATCTGGGAGGTGTGCAGGACGCAGCACTGGTTTTTCTCCGACGGGGCCTTCGAGCGGCTGAAGGAGCTGATCTCGCAGGTGGAGCCCAAGGCGTCCAACGTGCGGAGGCTGGAGATGATGATTGCCCGGTATATCGGGGAGCTGGAGGGTATGCTGGAGCTGCCGGAGATTATGGTGCCTCTTTTCTCCGACACGGAGGAGATTGTGCAGTGGCTTTCGTCATACCGGTCAAAAGTATACGAAAGCATGGCAGACAGGTCTCTGGGGAGCGATGCGGAGCGGATCTTGAAGGCCGTCATCTACATGAAGGAGCATCTGGAGGAGGATCTCTCCACCAGCACCGTGGCGGAATACATCGGCTGCAGCAGGAGCTATTTCTGCATCATCTTCAAGAAGCTTTCGGGGCTTTCCTTCGGGGATTATCTGCAGCAGGTGCGAATCGAGCGGGCCAAGGAGCTGCTGCTGAACAGTTCGGATTCCGTGACGGAGATCGCCTTTTCCTCCGGGTACAATGACATCTACTACTTCAACCGCGTCTTCCGGAAGGCGGTGAACTGCAGCCCCATGGAGTTTCGGAAGAACGGGGGCAGGACAGGGGGCTGAATCGCCTGTGGATGCGGCGCGGCGATTGACTTTGCGGGTGGAGTGATGTAAACTGGAGACAGCGCCGGAACCGGGCGGACAGCACGGAGCCGGGCCGGAATCAGGAGAAATGAGGATTGGCAGACTATATGGAGCGGAACGGGGCTTTGGCCTACAGCAGGGAATTTGACGAAAGATATGGATATGACGGGAAAGACCTGGGAGCGGTCTGCAGGGACGGGCGCACCGTGTTCAAGGTGTGGAGCCCCATGGCGGAGCGGGTGGAGCTGCGGCTGTACCATAGCGGCTCTTCCAAAGCCTGGCTGAAGAAGGAGCTGCAGCCTCAGGACAGGGGAGTCTGGGCGCTGGAATTCCCGGAGAGCCTCCACGGGATATATTACGATTATGTAGTGCGGGCGGAGGGAAAGGACAGGCGGACAGCCGACCCTTACGCTGTGGGCTGCTGCTGCAATGGGGCACGGAGCATGGTGGTGGACCTGGCGCTGACGGATCCGCCGGGCTTTTCGTCGGATGCGGCCCCGGAGGAATGTGGGGAGCGCATCATCTACGAGCTGCACATCAAGGATTTCTCCCACGACCCGGACAGCGGGGTGCCGGAAGCTTTCAGGGGGAAGTACAAGGCGTTCACGGTGGAGGGCATCGG